>JBIIMH010000264.1:0-3863 GCA_044338095.1 Rariglobus sp.
CTTGCACCCCATGCAAGCGCGCTACCAGGCTACGCTACAACCCGAACTGAAGAAGGTGCACAAAGCCCGACGCCTGAGTTGGACGCAAGCGGTTTTTTCAACCAATTCACAATGCCACTTCAGCGCATTGATTCATCCACTGATTTGCGTGTAACTATGCCCCTGCTGAAACGGGTGGTAACGCGCAAAAAACGGAAATCCGTCCGCTCCATAACCGAACTTCGACTACAAGGTGCTGCTCGGGAAGCGAGGTGCGGCAGGGTAGAGGGGCGAGTGGATTGAGAGCGCGTTTTTCTAATCAGGGGTACCTATTACACGCATCATCAAAACCCATTCCAAGAAATGAGGAGTCAGGGCGTAAACAGGGCCGGCTGAGGAGGGAAATTGAATTCACCCTGTATCGAGAGGTGACGCACGGCTTGGTAGTGGCGTTCGGAGCGGGCCCTTTTGCGCAACCCTCGTTTTTTCTTCCGTAGAAACGGCCACTTATAAAAGTGGTGCCCGGAGTCGGACTCGAACCGACAACTTGTTTCCGCAGGCGCATAAAGCCATGTCTACCTGCGATAAGCACAACCATAAACAACCTGGAATATGCTTGAATGTTAACAGTTACGTTAACAGGTATTAGGCATGGCATCCATCGCACGACACCCAGGAACGCGGTTTTGGTTCGGTTGTTACACCGACGCCAACGGCAAACGCTGCCAACGGTCCACCAAAAGCACCGACCGTAAGGAGGCGCTAAAGATCGTCACCGCATGGGAAGAGGTAGCCAGTAAGCGTGCCACCGAGGCCCAGACCCGCCGGGTCCTGTCATCGCTGCATGAGCAAATCCACGGTTCCCCTCTGTCGTCTGCCACCGTTGAGAGCTACTCAGATCAATGGCTGGCCCGTAAGAAGGTCGAGACCCGCGCCGTCACCCTCGCGGCCTACAAGGGAGCGTTGGCCTCATTCCTCGGCCACATTGGGCCAAAGAAAGATCAATCCATCACATACATCACCCCTCCCGTTGTTGCCGAGTGGCGAGACGCCAGCGCCACCGCCGCCACCCCGCGAACGGCCAACAACAAGCTGAAGGTGCTACGCGTGTTCTTTCAGTCGGCGTGGTGCGACGGCCTGCTGCCTGACGGTAACCCCGCCGCAAAGGTCAAGACACTGGGCACCGATGAAAGCACCCGCCGCCCCCTGACGATCAAAGAAATCAAGTCGGCGCTCGCGGTAGCCAATGACCAATGGAAAGGCATGCTCCTCTGCGGGCTCTATACCGGCCAGAGATTAAAAGACCTCGCCGGGCTTACCTGGGCATCGGTGGACTTGATCGCCAAAGAGATTAAGTTCGCCACCTCGAAAACGGGGAGGCGGCAACACCTCCCGATTGCCAAGCCGTTGCTTGCCTACCTCGAAGCACTCCCATCTTCCGACGATCCGAAAGCCCCCATCTTTCCTAACCTGCACCCCTACGCCATCAAGGCCGGCGGGAGCGCAGTCCTGTCTCAGCAATTCCACGACCTGCTCGCCGCCGCCGGCCTGGTCACAGAGCGAGACGCCTCGAAAAAATCCACCGGCAAGGGACGCTCCGCCGCCCGAGCCAAGACGGTAATCAGCTTCCATTCCCTGCGCCACAGCGCCACCTCGCTGCTGAAAAAAGCAGGTGTGAGCGAGTCGGTCGCAATGGATTTGATTGGTCACGACTCCGCCGCGATGTCGGCAAATTACACGCACACCGACGACGACGCCCGTCGCGCTGCCGTCGCCAAGCTGCCGGACATCACCGCTTAACAGGTTCATCTAGTGGGGTGGCGCATGGACATGAAGCGCGAGGGACTTGTTCACATATCGCCTCTCTTGTTCTATGACAACCGATAGACCCCCCCGGCGATTTCATAAGCTGAGGCGGGTGCCTAAAACATCCAATGCGTCCGCCGCGCTATCGGCGACCTCCTCGGTAACTCCCGAGTTTCTAAATCTACCTAAGCGTGGTGGTGATCCAATCTTTGGCCTTTCGCGCAGCTGGTGGCTGGCCAGTGAAACGTCCGGCCTTATCCGACTCGTTCGACTGCGCAAGCCGGGCGGCATTCGTGGACGCGTGCTGATTCCTGTCCAAACCGGCCGCGAATTGATCGCCAGATTATCCGCTACCTCGGAAACGAAAGGGGGCGCGACCAATGCCTGAATCCACCAAACGAAAAAGCCCCGGCCGTTCTAGCGGCACAGGGGCTCAGATTCGCTACAAATCAAACTGTCCAAAGGCTGCAAAATCGGCGTGCCGTGTCAACGCCGGGGGTGACGTGCCTAGAATTGTTTGGGGCGCGGATAAGGGCATGACGTTCCCAGTTTACGCAAAGCTCGAAGCTGCCAAACGAGGGGGTGCGCAATGATCGCCCCGCACGAAGCATTTGAGGACTTCGAGTTTGCCGAGGCAGGCGAGGCCCCAACGATTGGCCCACAAGAGGCGCGGGCAGTGACGCATGAGACGGTTACGTTCCAGCGCCCAGCACCGCCGCCCATAGCGTCGCCCGTGGAGGCCAAACAGGAACGTAGGCCGGCCAGCGGGTTTGCCCTGCCTGCAATGATAGCCGACCACGAATCGCGGTTCATCGCCGCCGTCCTCATTGACGCCACCCTCGATCGGCTCAACGAAAGCCGGGGTCTGCCAATCGCCGCATTTGAGGACTACCGGCACCGGCAAACATGGACGCAACTGCGCAAGGCCGAGACGCTAGACGAGGTGGAGGCCATCGCTATGCACTACGCCACCATTGAAGTCGGCGCCGGAACGAGCTTTCTTGCCGACCGGGAGGCGCTCTATTTCACCGCGCTCAAAACCATGGGGTTTTCCCGTGTGGACGAATGGAGGCGTTCCCTTCCCCTTGGCATGAAGGGTGCCCCGCTGGCCGCAATGAACGCCCGCCGACTGGACCTGACCAGTCCACCGCCAAGGCCCGCCCCCGTGCTCTCCTGCGCAGGCGTGCCGGTCGCAACCCGTGGCGACCTCACCGCGATCCTGGCTCCGGCCAAAAGCGGTAAGTCTGCATGGATTGGCGCTGCAATCGCCGCCGGCGTTGTCAGTGGCGAGGGCATAACCACGCAGCCAGATTGCCTGGGAATCGTCGCAGGCGTGCGCCCGGAAAACAGCGTCGTCTTGCTACTCGACACCGAGCAATCGGAGGCTGACCAATTCGACCTTGCCCACCGTGCAGCCCGGCGCGCTGGCTTGGAGATGCTGCCCGGCTGGGTGCTGCCCTACAACTTGGTAGGCGCTGCCCCCAGCGAGATCCGGCCGATGCTCACGGCCAAGCTGGCAGACCTCAAAGCCCACGGTGTGCCGGTCTGGTTCGTCGTTATCGACGGCATTGCCGACCTCTGCGAAGACCCCAACGACCTGAGCGAGTCGCAAGAGCTGGTTCGGGAGGTGCACGGGCACGCCCGCGAGGCCGCTTGCCCGATTATCGCTGTGATCCATCGCAACGAAGGCCGAGACGCTGACGCCTCCGCCCGTGGTCACCTCGGCAAGCAACTCGCCCGCAAGGCCGCGTTTAACCTCACCTTGGAAAAGGACTCCGACGAGACGACGACGGTGTTCTCGACCAAGAACCGCGGCGCACCGATTCTAAAGAAGGACGGCCCCCGCTTCGCCTGGAGCGAGGAAGCGAAGATGCACGCCAGCGTTGCCACTCCAAGCGAAGGCGACGACGTGGACGAATTGCGCGAGCTGGCCCGGGACGTTTTTGTGGTGGCCGATCAACTGACCCATAAGGAGCTTCACGCTGGTCTGATGGCCGCACGGGGCAAAAAGAAGACGTGGGCAGAAGATCGCATCAAGGCGCTCAAGTTAAACGACGTCATCCGTGCAAGCGGTGGCG
>JBIIMH010000265.1:0-3848 GCA_044338095.1 Rariglobus sp.
TACCGGCATCACGCGCCGCAGCGGTGCTGCCCAAGCGGGTGAGGTCGTCATAGCTGACGATTTCCGCTTTGATGAAACCCTTCTCGAAATCGGTATGGATGACCCCCGCGGCCTGCGGGGCCTTGAAACCCTTTTTAATGGTCCAGCAGCGCACCTCTTTTTCACCGGCGGTGAAATAGGTCTGCAGGCCGAGCAGGGTGTAAGTGCCCTTGATGAGCATGGAAACGCCTGAGTCGCTCACGCCGAGATCCTTGAGGAACTCCTTGGCTTCGTCGGCGGACAGGTCGATCAATTCGGCCTCGATACGCGCGCTGATCGGCACGTAGGCGGCGTCATGATGCGCCTTCACGAAGTCGGCGACTTTTTTCACGAAGGGGTTGGCTTCGGCAGTGGCGAGATCGCCCTCGGCGACGTTGCAGGCGTAGATCACCGGCTTGGCGCTGAGCAACTGGAAGAACTGGAGCAGCTTTTTCTCGTCGTCGGTTGCCTCAAGAACGTTGGCAGGCTTGCCCTCGTTGAGGTGGGGCACGAGGCGCTCCAGAAGGGCGAATTCGGCCACTGCATCCTTGTCGCCGGCCTTGGCGAGTTTCTGGGTCTTGTTCATGCGTTTCTCGACGGCGTCGAGGTCGGCGAGGACCAGCTCGGTGGTAATCACCTCGATGTCACGCACCGGATCGACCGAACCCATGGTATGAAGGATGTCATCATCCTCGAAGCAGCGAACGACGTGCACGATGGCGTCGGTCTCGCGGATGTTGGCGAGGAACTGATTGCCTAGGCCTTCGCCCTTGCTGGCACCGGCGACCAAGCCGGCGATATCGACGAACTCAATGGCGGCCGGCACGACCACGTTGGTCTTGGCGATCGCCTTGAGAACATAAGCGCGTTCATCGGGCACCACCACCATGCCCACATTGGGATCGATGGTGCAGAACGGATAATTAGCCGCCTCCGCCTTGCGGGAGCGGGTGAGGGCGTTGAAGAGAGTGGACTTGCCTACGTTGGGTAGGCCGACGATGCCTGCTTTGAGCATAAGAGTCGCACGTTCGGTCCGCGCGCGGGCATGGTCAAGGTCCGTCTTTCTTTGCAGGGTGATTATCGCGTGAAAAGGCGGCTTGACATCAATTGTCCCGTTCGGTGGATTCCTCGACTTTTCAATTCAAGCACCTGTCCGAAAGCATACTCTCATGGCACTTAAAATCCGTCTCTCCCGCATCGGTTCCACGCACAACCCGATCTATCACGTAGTCGTCGCCGAAGCCCGTTCGCGTCGCGATGGTGCTGCCGTCGAAACCCTCGGCACCCACAACCCCCGCATCAAGAACGACATCATCAAGCTCGATGTCGCTCGTTGCGACTACTGGATCAGCAAGGGTGCCACCCCCACCGACACCGCCAACTCGCTCATCAAGCGCGCCCGCAAGGCCTTGGTGGCTGCCGCTGCCTAAGCTTTCGACCTCGAAAGCACCTTTAATCGCCCAGCCTCACGGCTCGGGCGATTTTTTTTGCCTGCAGCCTTTTACCCATGCCACTCCACATCGATGTGCTCACGCTTTTCCCTCGGATGCTCGAAGGATTCCTCGCGGAAAGCATTTTGGGCAAAGGCATCGAAAGTGGCCTGTTGACCGTGAAGGTCCACGACGTGCGCGACTGGGCGACGAGCAAACACAAGAATGCCGATGACCGCCCCTTCGGCGGTGGTGCCGGCATGGTGATGAAGCCTGAGCCGGTGTTTGCAGCGATCGAGCAACTGCAGACGCCGGGGTGCCGTCGCATTTATCTGACGCCCGACGGCACGCCCTACTCGGAAAAACTCGCCCGCGAGCTGGCTCAGGAAACGCACCTCGTGTTGCTCAGTGGCCATTACGAGGGCATCGACCAACGCATTCGCGAAAAGGTCATCGACCAGGAAATTAGCATCGGCGACTACGTGCTCACCAATGGCACTCTTCCGGCTGCTGTGGTCATCGATGCGCTCGCGCGTTTTATCCCCGGAGTTCTTGGCGAAGAAAAGTCATTGACGCACGAATCCTTCACAGGCAAGTTGCTCGACTTTCCTCAATACACACGTCCAGCCGAGTTCCGCGGCATGCCCGTTCCAGAAGTCCTCTTATCTGGCGACCATGCTAAAATAGAACAGTGGCGAAACGCCCGTCGTATCGAGAAAACCAGACAAGTCCGACCCGATTTACTCAACCAACTTTCCAATTAACCGTCATGAGCAACCCGATCATCAGAGAAATTACCGCCAGCCAGGTCAAAAAAGACCTCCCTCCCTTTAAGGTCGGCGACGGCGTCCGCGTTCACACCAAAGTGCGTGAGGGTGACAAAGAGCGTATCCAGATTTTCTCTGGCATTGTAATCGCCCTCAAGGGCAGCGGCATCCACGAGACCTTCACCGTTCGCCGTATCAGCTACGGCGAGGGCGTAGAGCGCGTTTTCCCCACCAGCTCCCCGAACATCGACAAAATCGAGATCGAGCAGATCTCCGAGCCGATGCGCGCCCGCCTTTACTACCTGCGTGACCGCCTCGGTAAAGCCGCCGTCGCCGTCAAGGTTGCCAAACGCGAAGTCGCTGCCAAGTAAGCACCGGTTTCGATCCTGCTATGAAAAAAGCGAGTCTACCCGACTCGCTTTTTTCATGCCCTTTGGCCTTCCCCAAAGCCCTGAAAAGCACTTACTCCAGAACTTTCGTTTTCATCGAATTCCCATTTCTACCCATGCCACTCCAGACCCATATTTTATCCAACGCTGCCAACCAAGCCCGCGGCCTCGCCATCGACGCTGTGCACAAGTGCTCCTCCGGGCACCTCGGCCTTCCGCTCGGTGCCGCAGAGATTGGTGCCGTGCTTTTTGGCAGCGCGCTTTCTTTCAACCCCGACGCTCCCCGTTGGCTCAACCGTGACCGCTTCGTGCTCTCAGCTGGGCACGGATCAATGTTCATCTACAGCTGGCTGCACCTAGCCGGCTACGATCTTCCAATCGAGGAAGTGAAGAACTTCCGCGCCCTCCACAGCAAGACACCCGGCCACCCCGAATTCCACGAGACCCCCGGTGTTGAATGCACCACCGGCCCCCTCGGCCAAGGCGTCGCAAATGCCACCGGTCTCGCCCTGTCGATCCAGGCAGCCGCCGCGCGTTTCAACACCGCCGAGCACACCCTGTTCGACAGCCATGTGATCGCCCTGGCCGGTGACGGCTGCTTGCAGGAAGGCGTCGCGCTGGAGGCCATCTCCTTCGCCGCCCACCAGAAGCTCGATAACCTGATCCTCATTTACGACTCCAACGACGTCACCCTCGACGCCATGGCCAACAAGTCGCAGAGCGGCGACGACGTGAAGCGCTTCAAAGCCATCGGCTGGGACGTGCAACTCATCGACGGCCACGACCTGCTCGCCATCGCCAAGGCCATCGCCAAGGCCAAGAAGGCCACCGGCAAGCCCCAGCTCATCATCGCCAAGACGATCATCGGCAAGGGCATTCCTGAAGTCGCCGGCACCTCCAAGGGCCACGGCGAAGGCGGCGCCAAGTTCTCCGATTCCGCCCGCGCCGGTCTCGGCCTGCCCGCCGACCAGCACTTCTTCGTCAGCGACGAGGTCCGCACCTACTTTGCCGGCCATAAAAAGAAGCAGATCCGCGCCTACAAGAAATGGGGTAAAACCTACGAGGCATGGAAGATCGCCAACCCCGAAAAGGCCGCTCTTCTCTCCAGCCGTGGCATCGCTCCAGTGGCAGCCAAATTATTGGAAAACACGCCGCTGTTCCCCGCCGACGCCAAGCTCGCCACCCGCGCAGCCGGCCAGCAGGTGCTGCAGGCGGTTGCCGCTCAGCTTCCGCTGCTGATCGGT
>JBIIMH010000266.1:0-3842 GCA_044338095.1 Rariglobus sp.
GGCTGGCGTCGATTTTGACGATGAGCAGCTCGGGTTTGGCCAAACCGGGCGTGGCGCGGATAAAATCCGAAATGTCGAACTCGCCGAGCGGGCACTGCACGACGGTGGGCCGGCCGCCGGTGGACTCGCTGAAGGCGTCGGGACTACAGAACACCTCGTTGGCCGAAAAGAGCGGGGCGCGGTAGTTGTCGCGCTGCGCCAAAAAGAACAGGAGCGTTTGCGGGGCAACGGGTAAGGCGCTGGACGGGTTGGCGAGTGGGGAGCTCATACGATTTCAAAAATTCAGGACATGCACGGGCTTAGGGAACTTTAGTGAGTTCCTTGCCTAGCAAACCTCATTCCACGCCCCAAATAACTAACGCATGAATCTAATTAGCATTGACTTAAAATATATTATAACGTCCATCCAAGGCCCCAAACAGGACCGCTGGCGGAGTGGGCGGACGAGCATGGGGCAAATTTTACCGGGTTGCAGGCGAACCCCCGCAGCGCTGGTGGGTGCGTCGAGGGCCGGCAAGAGCGTGTGCGTTGGCCGCCCCCGGCCAATTTACTTCAACTCAATTGCTAATCAGCACTTACAACGAAAGCCGCAGGCCGTCGTAGGCAAACTCCACGCCTGCGGGCAATGCGTGGGCCCCTTCGACGTGGCCGGTCAGGTGGGTCAAATGTGTCAAATAGGTGAGCGGCGCGCCGATCACGTCGGCGGCCTGCACCGCTTCGCTGATGCTCATGTGCGTGGGGTGAGGCTCGGGGCGCAAACCGTCCAACACCACCACGGCCGAACCCTTGGCCAACGCCACCGCCTCTTCGGGAACCCACTTACAATCGGTATAATAAGTGAATTTAACCCCGCTGCTTTTTTCGGTGAAAACCAACCCGAGGGTGCTGACCGCGCCGTGCGGCAGCAGGATGGATTCGATGGTGCCTTGCGGCAATTCGATGCGCGCCGGCATGGACTGGAGTTTAAAGGCGACGTAGCCCTTTGAAATGGGCTTATCGGCGATCGCGTAGGGGTACATCGCCCGGATGCGCGTCATGCCCTCTTCGGTGGAATACACCGGCATCGCAACATTGCCGAGCAGGTCGCAGTACCGGCGCAAGTCGTCCATGCCGGCGATGTGGTCGGCGTGCCCGTGCGTGAGCACGAAGAAATCGATCCACTCGATTTTCTCGCGCAGGCACTGAAGGCGAAACTCCGGGGACGCATCCACCTGAATTCGCAAGCCGTCCATGATGACATGGATCGAGCAACGCGTACGCTGGTTACGCGGATCCGTTGACGTGCAAACGGCGCACTCACAGGCGATCATGGGAACGCCTTGCGAAGTGCCGGTGCCGAGAAAAATCACATCCATGGTGCGCTCAACCAATACCGCGAACTCAGGCTGGGCAAGCGGAAGCTCGGCGTTGAACGCGGGACCGAGGGCGAGATGCGATCAATCAGGGTGGAGTAAGTTCATCTCTAGCCGCTTGCGGTAGCGTTAACGCCCTGCCTGCACCTAGCGGGAGGGAATGCAGACCGGAAGCCTGCGCAACTTTGCGAAAATTAACGCATGCAGGAAGGCTGCGCTCATTCGGCTACCCCACACAAAAAAAGGGCCGCCCCGACGCCGTGCGTCAGGGCGGCCCTTGCGGCCTGGAGTCCGTGGTGACCGCCGATTCGGCGGCCCCGGGCGCGCAGGTTTTTAGATATGAATCGCCTCACCCAGCGAGGCGGCGGCGGCCTCCATCACGGCCTCGCTCAGCGTCGGATGCGCGTGGATCGTCTGGTGAATCTCGTCGACGGTCGCCTCCAACTCGATCGCCAGTCCGTACTCGGCGATCAACTCGGTGGCTTCGCTGCCGATGATGTGCGCGCCGTAGATTTCGCCGGTCTTCGCATCGGTGATCACCTTCACAAAGCCCTCGCTGTCAGCGGACGCGACGGCCTTGCCGGAGGCGGTGAAGGGGAATTTGCCCACGCGGTAGTCGAGCTTTTTCTCCTTGGCGGCCTTCTCGGTGAGCCCGGTGCTGGAAACCTGCGGTTGGCAATAGGTGCAGCCGGGGAACTTGGTCACGCGCTTGGCTTTACCGTGGCCGAACATGCCGTTGACGCAGCTGACGGCCTCGAAAGTGGCCACGTGGGCCAGCCAGGGCGGCCCGATGATGTCGCCGGCGGCGTAGATGCCCTTGACGGTGGTCTGGTAGTCGTCGTCGACCTTCACGTAGTTGCGGTCGAGATCGATCTTCACCGTGTCGGCGATGACGCCCTCGATGTTGGCCACCACGCCAATGGCGGACAACACCACCTCGGCTTCGACCTCCTGCTTTTTTTCGCCGGTGATGAAGTCGACCTTCACGGAGTCCTTGCCGACGCGGAAGTTCTCACACTTGGTGCCGGTGAGGATGGTGATGCCCTGTTTTTCGAGGGATTTTTGCAACACCTTGGCGACTTCCTCGTCCTCGACGGGGAGAACCTGGTTGAGCATTTCGACCAAGGTCACCTTGGTGCCGAACGCGTTGTAGAAATAGGCGAACTCCACGCCGATCGCGCCGGCGCCCACGATGACGATGGACTTGGGCAACTTGGTGTTGGCAAGGGCTTCGCGGGAAGTCATCACGCGCACGCCATCGACGGCGAGCTCGGGGATGCGGCGCATTTTGCAACCGGTGGCGATGAGGATGTTCTTGGTTTTAAAGAACTTCCCCTTCTGCTCACCGTCGACGATCTCGACCATGCCGGGTGCGATCACGCGCGCCTTGCCGGTGAAATAGTCGACCTTGTTCTTCTTGAGCAGGAACTCGATGCCCTTGGCCATCTGTCCGGCGACGCCGCGCGAGCGCTCCATGACCTTGGCGAAATCGAAGGTCACGTCCTTGACGGTGATGCCAAAGGACTCGGCTTTTTTGATCTTCTGGAAGAGGTCGGCGCTCTTGAGCAGGGCCTTGGTGGGGATGCAGCCCCAGTTAAGGCACGTGCCGCCGGCGCGCTCGAGCTCGATGCAGGCGACCTTCTTGCCCAGTTGACCGGCGCGAATCGCGCCCGCGTAGCCCGCCGGGCCGCCGCCGATGACGATCAGATCGTATTCAATTGTGTCTGCCATAATGAAAAAAGAATGAGGAACAGTTACCGCTGAAAGAGGGTGAAAAGTCGCGCCGGCGGGGACGCCGGTCAAAGCGAAAGTAAACTCAGATATCGATGACGTCGGTCGGCTTGATCTTGGGGCGGGAAGGCGGGCGGGGGGCGCCGCCGCCGGCAGCTGGGCGCGGTTTGCCGATGAACAGGCTCACAAACATATTGGTCAGGCTCACGATCAAGGCGCCACCCATGGCGTGCCAGAAGGAGTCGACCGAGAAGCCGTTGACCAATTCACCGACCAGCAGGAACAGCAAGGCGTTGATGAACAACACGCCGATCCCGAGCGTGAGCACAATAAAGGGCAGGCTGAAGAGCAGCAGCAGGGGTTTAAGAATGGCGTTAAACAGGCTGAGCAGCGCCACGACGGCCACCAGAGTCCCCAAGGAGTCATAGTGGATCCCAGGAATAACCCGGGTGGCGAGCGTCACGCCCAGGGCGAGCACCGACCAGCGCACCAGAAGTGCAAAAAGCGGATGAGTCATCGCGCCACTTTCCCCATGGCCCAGCCACGGGCAACGAAAAATCCACGGTATGGCCGCACACGCGCCTCGACCTTTTCGCGCCGGCTCCTAAAAACCAAACCCATGACCAATAAGCAGCGGCTCGACCTGATCGAGAAACACATCCGCAAGCACACCTACGCCGACCTGCACACGCTGGCCACGATGTTTGGCAGCTCCTTGTCCACGGTGCGTCGCGCGCTCGACGAACTGGAGTCGCGCGG
>JBIIMH010000269.1:0-3822 GCA_044338095.1 Rariglobus sp.
CGTTCCTTTGTTTTCCCCCTCCTCGCCGGACTTGCCTTAACCCCGGCCGCGTTCGCACAAATCCACCCTGTCGCCGAGACGGCGAGCCAACTCGCCACCCCGGCTTCGCAGTCAACCGGCATTGTTGTTTCAAAGATTGGCACCGGTTACTACCGGGGCAGCGGAGCGGTCGCCCGCCATGGGCAACTCATCTACTCATGCGGCCACATGATCGCCTCCAACGGCGTGTGGGCTTCGGAGCTGTATTTCCTGCGCGCATGGAATTCGAGTTCGCTCCCCGCGCTCTCGCAGATGAAAGCGGTGCGCGGCTACAAAAAGTACGCCGAATACCAAGGCCCGTCGGGTAACCTCGCGTTTAGCCAGGACTTCATCGTCGGTTACGATGCCACCAATACCTTCGGCACCCCGCTGCCCACCTACCTCGACGGTGCGTCCCAACTGCGTACTGCCGGCACCTCCAAACTTATCGTCGGCTACCCCGCCAAGATCGACTACACCGGCGCGGCTGGCGGCGCCTTTCAGTATTACACCGGCCCCTTCACGGCGGCCATGTACAGTGTTTACCCCACGTACCTGAACATTTCAGGGGTTTCCACTGGTGGTGGTAACAGCGGCGGCCCGGTGTTCGTCGCCGACAACGGCACGCAAAAAATCGCCGGCGTGCTCATCTCCGGCGCCACCAACGCCGCCGGCGTTTACGCGCTGACCTCCACGGCCGAAACCATGGCCCAGTCCGCCCTGAGCGCCATCGGCGTCACCGGCACCGCCCCGGCCACTCCTTCAGCACCAACCGCGCCCACGGCTCCGACCGCGCCCGCCCCCACTGCGCCTTCGAGCGTCACCCTGAGTTACAACGGCAGGTACGCGATTCCCGATGGCAACACCGCCTATTCACTGCTCAACCTGCCTGTAAACAGCCTGTCCGGAACCGTTAAATCCGTGACGCTCAGCCTGAACATCACCGCCAAGGTTTCGGGCGACCTCGACGTCTTCCTGCGCTCCCCCAACGGCCGCGTCGCGATCATCCGCCAAAACAATAAGACCAACAAAACCTCCAACGTCGTCCTCACTAACACCAACCTCACGACCACCTTCGCCGGTTCCGCCTGCCTCGGCACTTGGGGCCTGTTCATGCGCGATGTGGTCCGAGGCAACCCGTCCACCTTCAACTCCACCGCGCTCACCATCACCAAACTCTGAGCGGGCTACATCAAATTCGAAAAAGTAGCGCGGGCTTCCAGCCTGCTTTTATCCACCCGAGCAGACTGGAAGTCTGCGCTACTTCTCAACCCGGTTAAGTTCGCCTGCCTCGTTCGCCCCACCCTGAATCGCCTTCATGAAACCCCAACGCCGCCGTCTCCCTTTCATCACTTTCGGTCTGATGTTGGGCGCGGTGGCCCTGGGGCTTTTTTTGGCCCGCAACCCCACCTCGACTGCCCCCACGGCAGCAGTTGCCACAGCGACCGAGACTGCGGCCTTTACCCCGCCCCCGGCCGAAGCCCCCGCAGCAGTTAACCCGCCTACTGCCACGCCCACCGCCGCGCGCCGCGAAATCGCCCTGCCACCACCCGATCCGGCCGTCTATGCAGTTATCGGCACCCTGTTAGCCGACCTCAAAAAAGGCCCCATCGAACGCAGCCAACTGCTGGCCCGCCTCAAAGCCCTCAAAGCCAGCATCCACGCCCTGCCGCCCGATGTGGCCGCGGCCACCCTCATCGCCTGGCTCGATAACGGCGCCGACGCCCCCACGCGGCTGGGTTTTGTGGTCGGTGCCGAAGGCGTGATGGACGAGGCGCCCACGTTGCGCACCGCTTTGCTCGATTTGCTCGGCCAAACCGACCCCGTGGCCAGCCTCGGCTACAGCCAGGACCTGCTCGCCGCTAAACCCGGCCCCGAAGAATACGCGCTGGCCCTGCGTAACCTCGCCTGGCTCAACCCCGACGGCGCGCAGACCTCCCTGATTCGGCAGTCTTTCCTCGATCTGCTCACCGATCCCGCGCTCTCGGCGCAACCCACCCCCGGCTACCTCGAATCCTTCGACGTGGCCGTCGCGGTGGCCAACGCCGATCTCGTCCGCGCCCTGCTCGCCAACCAAACCGGCCAACTCGGCAACGACGTGCTTAGCCGCACGACCTTTATCGCTCTCGACCGCATCATGTTGCGTACACCCGACGCGATTCTCGACGCCTTCGCGGCAGACCCGCGCTTTTTGTCCGACCAACCCAATTGGCGCGCCTCGTTGCTCGCCCGCCTGGATCCCTTGAATCCGGCACACGTTGAGCACTTAAGAAACTACCTGCTCAAAACGCCCCACGCGGAAACGGAGCTGGGGTATTTCGCGTCCATTTATCCACTGGCTAACTTTTTCGAAGGCAACCGGTTGGTTACGGATTGGGAAACCGTTAACCCGGCGCAAACCATCCCCGAGCGTGACGCCGCAGCGCGCAAATTAATGGAAGGCCTGTTGGCCGAACCCGGCTTCAAAGGCGTAGCCCCATCGATCCAAACCATCCTGCAACGCGTATCGCCACCCTCGGCGACACCGCCCGCCAGCGCAGCGCCGCCAGTGGGGTTTATGCCCGCGCTCTAAGCCGGACGATCGCTACCGCGCGCTAAGCCCATCGCCGGCAAGCCTCGAAATCGTTCTCGTTCTCTTACTCCTACTCGTTCTCAAGCCCGTTGCCCTTTCGGTCGTCCCGCCCCTGCCTTTTATAAAAGTAAAAAGAACCCCACCCGCATAATGCGGGCGGGGTAACTTTGAACCCAACCAGGACGGTGTCCTGTTATTACTGAAGCAACCGCAACGCAGTTTGCGCACTCTGATTGGCCTGCGACAACATCGAGGTGCCCGCAGAGACCATTGTATTCCAACGCGCCAACTGGGTGGATTCCTCAGCCACATCCACGTCGGTGATCCGACTCGTCGCCGCCTCCAAGTTAGCCTTGTTTACTGTCAACAACTCCGAGGCGAAGCCGAGCCGGCTCTGCTCGGCACCGTTGGTGGCGCGCATGGTCGCCACGTTCTCGATCGCGGTTTTTATCGTATCAATCGAGGTGATCGCCGTGAGCGATCCCGCCGAGGTGATAGCCCCAACACCGCCGCTGGTGGTATTACCTAAATCACGTCCCGAGACCGTGATCTGGGTGCTGCTGCTGGCGTCCTCGGTTGCGAACACCGTGCTGGTGGTGCTGCCGAACAGGGCCACACCGTTGAACTTTTCCGAGGTGATCGAGGTCAACTGGCTCTTCAACGCGAGGAACTCTGTGTTGTAGTTGGCCTTGTCACCGGTGCTCTTGGTGACGTCATCATTGAGCGTGCGCAGCTCACTGATGCGATCGAGGATCTTGCCCGTCACTTTGAGCGCTCCGTCCTGGGTTTGTAACATTGAAACGGCATTGCCGATGTTACTATTAACAGCGCCCTGGCGCTTGGCCGTGGCACTGAGTTTCATCGACACGGCCAAACCGCCGGCGTCGTCCGATGGATTGACGATTTTCGAACCACTGGAGAGCCGGTTAAGGCTCTTTTGCAGCATCGAACTGGAGGTCGCCAAGTTGTTCGAGGCCATTGTGGCCGTCTGATTGGTATTAAGTACGACTGACATGGTAGTATCTTTCCTTGATTATAAATGCGACGTCCGTCGTCGCCACGAATCTGAAAGGGAGCGGCTCAGATCAAACCGTTCGGAGTATAAACTCCAAGTTGGAAATCCCTCCCCTAATGGGAACTGGGATGAAAGGGAGACTTTAATTATATATATTATGGAACGCCGGAAAGCAGCGCAGACTTCCAGTCTGCTCCGTCTTCAAACATGCAGGCTG
>JBIIMH010000268.1:0-3822 GCA_044338095.1 Rariglobus sp.
CTCCTGACCGAGGATGAACGAGAGCGTGGTCTTGCCCAAGCCGGGCGGGCCGGAGAGCAGGATGTGATTGAGCGGGTCGCCGCGGCGTTTGGCGGCGCCGACCATGACCTGCAGGCGCTCGACGGTTTTGGGCTGACCGGTGAAGTCGGAAAAGGAGAGCGGGCGCAGCGCCGCCTCGGCCGAGGAGACGGGCGCGGCGAGCGTCGAGGCGAGATAACCGAGGCCTTTGTCTTTGGAATTATCGGGAGCAGCGGGAGGCATTGTGAGGCGAATGAGGTGTGGCGGCGGTCGCCGAATGACCAACGACCAATGACCAATGCCCTATGAAAACGCGGGCGGCGGCAGCTAGGTGGTGGCGTGGCATGACAGGCGGGGAGGGGTGGTATTCAGTGTTGCTCAGGGCGAAACCCGTTGGGTATTGGGCATTCGTCATTCCCGCGCGCGAAGCGCGCGGGCTACTTCCACTCCACTTCGGCGCCGAGGGTGCGCAGGTTTTCCACGAAGCGCGGGTGGGCGCGTTTGATGATCTCGGCGTGGCGCACCACCGACTCGCCGGGGATCGCCGCCGCCACCATGTAGAGCGCCACCGCAGCGCGGATAATGTAGGGCGATTCCACCGTGGCCGGGCGCAGCGGGCGGTTGCCAAAAACGACCAGGCGGTGCGGGTCGCTCACCAGGGCGTGCGCGCCGAATTTGGCCAGCTCTGGGATCCACGAAAAACCGTTTTCGTAGACCTTGTTCCAAAAATGAATCGTGCCGTCGCAGCGCGTGCTCAGGGCGATCATCAGCGGCAGCAAATCCACCGAGAAATACGGCCACGGGGCGGCCTCGATTTTGGGTAGCAAATTGGTGGTGAACGGCGTCTCGATAACCAGCTTCTGCCCGCGGCGTACCACCACGGTGTCGCCCTCGTGTTCGATGACGACGCCGAGTTTTTTGAAGGCGCGGCTAATCAGGTCGAAGTGGTGCGGCAGGGCCTTGGTCACGCGGACCTCGCCGCCGGTGATGGCGCCGAGGGCGAGGAAGGTCACGATCTCGTGGTAGTCGCTGTTGATGGTGATGTCGGCGCCGTGAAGTTTTTCCACGCCCGAGATCTTGAGCATCGAAGTGCCCAGGCCCTCGATCTTCGCGCCCATGGCGACGAGCGCCGCGCACAGGTCCTGCACATGGGGCTCGCTGGCGGCGTTGATCAGGGTGGATTCGCCGTCGGCGAGGGCGGCGGCCATGGCGAAGTTTTCGGTCACCGTAACCGACATGTAATCACACCAGTGACGCGCGCCCTTAAACCCCTTGGGCAAGGCGATGACGAGCGGGTCGCCCTCGTTCACAATCGCGCCGAGCACCGAGAGGATTTCCAGGTGCGGGTCGATTTCGCGCACGCCCAGCGAGCAACCCTTGGTGTTGGCCTGAATGGCGATCTGGCGCAGGCGATTGAGCAGCGCCGGATAGAGCAGGACGGTCGAGCGCATGTCCTGGGGCAGCTCGTCGTTTTCGAGTGTGCTCCTGAAGCTGGCGTGGCAAACGCGCATCTCGGCCAAATCACGGTCCCAGGTGATTTGCGAACCCTGTGACTGGAAAAACGCGACGAGTTTATTGAGGTCGGTGATGTCGGGCACATTGCGCAACGTCACGGGCTCGTCGGTGAGCAAGGTGGCGCAGAAGATGGGCAGCACCGAGTTCTTGTTACCCGAAGGGGTGATGGTGCCCGTGAGGGGCTTGCCGCCGTGAACGATGAGATCGGACATCTGAGTGAGTTTAAAAGGTGAGGAGAAAAGTGAAGGGGGAATGCCGACGGCGGGGGGAGTCGCATGCCGACTCGATGAGCCCAAGAACACGGACACAAAAAAGGCGTCCGTGGTAAAACGGACGCCTTTAACATGCGCGGGGGCGGTGAGCCCTTGGCAAGATTTAACTCGGTTTAAGCTGCGGGCGGGATGCCGGAGCCGCCGCCATCATGACGATGGCCGCCGCCCGGAGCGCTCGGGCCGCCTTGACCGCCACCGGAACGACCCCGGCCGCGACCGCCACGACGACGACCGCCGCCTTGGCCCTGCGGACGGTGTTCGCCGCCACCATGACCGTGGGCAGGTTGACCCTGGCCGTGGCCCTGCTGGTTGGGATTAGCACCTTGCGGGCCGCTGGGGCCGCCTTGGTGAGCGCCGCCGCCGGAGCGACCGCGACCACCGCGACGACGACGACGACGGTTGCCATCGGGGCCGCCTTCACCGGGCTGAGCCTGTTGGGGCTGGGCGCCGGGAAGGGACGGCTTGCCGGCCTCAGGCGCGGTGCCGAACAGGCCTTTGACCCAGCCGAACAGCCCGCTGGGCTTCTTGCCGGAAACAGGCCGCGATTGGCCACCGGCGAGCGGGGCCGAACCCGAAGCTGGAGCGCCGGGGGCGATCGGACCACGCTCATCGCGCGGCTGGCGCGGACCACCGTCACGCGACTGCGCACGGTTGCCCTGACCTTGACCACCACCGCGTTGACCGCCGCGGCCCTGACCGCCACGGCCCTGGCCACCTCGGCCTTGACCGCCGCGACCCTGGCGATTTCCAGGATTGTGGAAATCTTCACGAGGCAACGGCTTGCCACTGGCATCGGGCGCACGCTCAAGCATGGGCACTTCGCTGCGACGCACCGGACGGAACACAGGGCGTTCCGCCTCAAGAGGCGACTCGGCGCGCTGAACGGCGGGCTTGGGAGCCGAACCGGTGGAGGCCGCAGCGGCTTTGCCCTCGTAAGGGAAAGCGGGCGTGGACTCCCAGCTTTGGGCGGGACGCTTCACTTCGGCGGTAGGGAGGATATTGAGCTCGGCCTTGACGGCGGCAACGGGAGTAATAACAGCGGTGGCCGAGGCCTCCGCGGGTTTGGAAACAACCACTGGCGCAACAGGAATCGCGGCGGCCGGGGCCGGGGCGACGACAGGAGCAGCACTGACAGGAGCCACGTCGGCCGAAGCGAACGGGTTCTGGTATTCCGTCTCCGCTTTAAGCACTTGCACGGCGGAGGGTTGGTAGGTGCCGGAGGCGGCAGGGTTGCTGGCGGAGGCCGGCGCGGCCTGGGGCGTGACGCGTTTACCGCGCGCGAGACCCGAGCCGCGGTTGGCGCCGGCATCGGCACCCCAATCGGCTACGGGCGCAGCGGGTGCGCCAGCGTTCTCGGCAGGAGCCCCGGAGGGCGTGGTGCCGGACGTGGTATTATCTGACATGTCTTTGTTTATCTGTGGGTTAAACTCGCGCTCACCGCGTAGGGCGGGAGCTGCAAGGGACGTGTTATCGCGGGGCGCGTGAGCGCTCAACGCAGGTAACAACCCGGTGACCGTCACCCAACCGTTGCCTTGGCGCAACAGCTAATTTCCCTCTCAAGCGCGCACCCTTTTCGCCCGGCGGAATTGGCCCGGCGCGCACTTGCCACTTGAACCGCACCCGCGCTCCCGCCAAACCTCCGCCCATGGACAAGCTCGAAGAAATTTTCCGCATGCAAGAGGCCCTAAACGCGCGCATTGGCGTCACCCTGCCGCCGGCCACCGAAGAGGAGAAAACCAAGTGGATCCTCAACTACACCCGCGCCATGCAGCAGGAAACCGCCGAGCTGATCGACAGCGTTCCCTGGAAGTGGTGGGCCAAGTACCAAAAATTCGACGAGCAAAACGCCAAGGTCGAGGTCGTCGACCTGTTCCATTTCTTGGTCTCCATCGCCCAAACCCTCGGCATGACCTCCGAGGACGTTTACCAGGCCTACCTCAAGAAAAACGCGGTCAACCACCAGCGCCAGGAATCCGGCTACGTCAAAAAGGACGAGGCTGACTCCAAGCACATCTGA
>JBIIMH010000270.1:0-3818 GCA_044338095.1 Rariglobus sp.
CTCGGTGAGGTACCGCTCGGCCTTCACAGAATGGCCGCGTCCACCCAGCAAGCGGTCGACAAACGTGAGCGCGAGACGGGGATTCACATCCAACAAACCCACCCCGACCAGGGGCTCCATTTTGAACAAACAAATGTGCGAGGGCGACGCCAGCCCCTCGGTGAACTTGGCGTAGGACTGCGTCTGCAAGCGCGCCATTTTCAAACCGCACTCCATGCGCAAAAACATGGCCAGGCGGGCGGCCAAATAACGGATAAAATCCTCGTGCAGGATGCGCAACCGGCGCAGCTCGACCTCGGTCAGGAAGGTCGGGTTGCGGAAGTCGTAGGACTCCACCCGAACCTCCTCGGTCTCACCGATGCGTTTGCCGTCGGCACGAATCAGCGGCGGCCGCGTCTCGGCCACTGCCGCAGCCAGCAGTTGGTCAATCTCGCTCTGGTCGAGAATGCCGCCCCCGATGTTGTCCGTGGAGTCGCCCATAATTACTGCACTACAAATTCCGAGAAATAGAGGTTTTCGGCCACCTTGCTGCCAAGGGCCTGATTGTAGGAGGCGAGCAAGCGCTCGCGGAGGATGTTCTTGAACCCGGCTTCCTCCAGATCCGCGAGGGTAAGCGAGGAGAGCACCGCCAGAGTGATGTCCGTCAACTGAGGTTTGGCCTCGGCAAAACGCTCGGCTAGATCGGGCCGCTCGCCGGTGATCAGGAAGGTGGCCTTGAGGTAACGCGTGCCCATGGTGCCGGCGAGGTTCACCACGACGTTTTCAAATTTGTAGCCCTCGCCGCCACCGCCGCCCTTGGCGCCCTGCGGATCGGCTTTTTTGGCCGCCGGGGCATCCGCTTTTTTGGCGGCCGGGGCGTCCGCTTTTTTGGCGCCAGCCGCACCGGCCTTGGCTGCGGCCTCGGGATCGGCGGCGGCCACCGCCTCAGCCACGCTGGCCTTGAACTTGGGCAACAGCACGAAATTGGCGACGCCCCAGGTGGCGACCGGGGCCATCACGATGGCGATGATCGCCGGCATCATCGCCTTCATTCCACCACCGCCCGCCGCCGGCGCCGCCCCGTGGCCATCGCCTTTTTCGGCGGCCGGCGCCGCATCTGGTTTTTTGTCGGACATAAATTAAAAAGCTTAACGCTTCAGGTTAACGACTTCCTCAAGGATCGAGTCGGACACGGTGACGATGCGCGAGCTGGCCTGGAAACTGCGCTGCACGGTGATCATGTTGGCGAACTGCTCGGTGAGATCGACGTTGGACAACTCCAGCGTGCCGGCCTGGATGGTGCCCAGACCGTTATTGCCGGGGTTGTTCAGGCCGGTTGCATCCAGCGCGGTGCTACCGGTGATGGGACCGGCGGCGGTGAAGCCCGAGAATAGGTTATCACCGGCGCGTTGCAGGGCGGAGGGGTCCTTAAAGTTTTGCAGGAGCAACTTGTTGGTCGTCGCCGAACTGCCGTCGGAGTAGAACTCGATCATGTTACCCTGGGGGTCAAAGGAGTAGGACTGCAGGCCGGCCGGGGTGGTCGCGGCCAAGGCGGCGGCGTCGGCGGTGACCTTACTGGCGGCGGCCGTGGTCGAGGAGGTGGTCAGCGAAGTCAGGAAGGTGCTGGTCACCGAGGGCGTGCCAAGCACGGCGGAATCACCGGCGGCAATGGCCGCGGCGAGCGCCTCTTTCACGGCGGTGGCGGCGGCCGAAGCCGTGGCCAGGGACACATCGGTGGGCGCTGCGGCGGCAGCGGCGATGGCGGCGGTTTCCGCCGTGGTCGCCGCAGTCAAGGCGGTGGTGGCCGTGGTCCGGGCGGTGGCGTTGTTTTGGCCCGCAGCACTGGTCACCAAACCCGCGAGGCTGGTATTGACGGCGGTGGCCACGGTGGCCGAGGCAGCCGTTGAGGCGATATTGGTGGCGTTGTGCGCGGGCCAGGTCGCGGCGATTTCATCGCTGGTGCGCAGGCGCACGTTGCCCACGGTGCCGGGTGCGTTCAGGTAATCGCCGCCCGTTAAACCCTGCACCCTCATGCCCTTGGTGGTGACCAAAAAACCTTTGTCATCGACGCGGAAATCGCCCGCGCGGGTGGCGAATTGGCTGCCGTCAATCGGGCTGGACACCACAAAAAAACCTCTGCCGGAAATCCCCAGATCGGTGCTCACCCCGGTGCTGCTCAAGGCGCCTTGGTTCATGTTCGCGTTGATCGAGGCGACTTTGACGCCGGTGCCCACCTGGATGGCCGAAAGATTGGAGCTGGTGGCGGTGGAGGCGGCGGAGGCGCGCAGGGTGTTGCTGAAGCTCTCCTGGAATTTGGCGGTCGAACCCTTGAAGCCGACGGTGTTCACGTTGGCGATGTTGTTACCGATGACTTCGAGGCCCTTGGTGAAACCTTGCAGAGCGCTCGTACCTGAAGTGAGTGTGCCGATGAGTGACATGGGGGAGGGGGTTAAGGGTTACGATTAATTCGAAGCGGGGGCCGGGGCCACGCCGACGACTTTGGATAACGGGTAGGCGGTTCCGCCGACGTTCAGATTGACGCTGCCCGAGGAGACATCGACGGACTTGACCAGCCCGGTCACCAGGCCGTTGGGGGTGTTCAGGGTGACTTGGCGGCCAATCATGCCGGCGGCCGACTGCAGGGCGAAATCGTTTTGCAGGCTAGCCATGTCTTTGGCCATTTCCGAGGACTGCTGCAGGGCGGAGAACTGGGCCATCTGCGCCATGAAGGAGGTGTCCTCCATCGGCTTCATCGGGTCCTGCGACTGGAGCTGAACGGTGAGTAACTTCAAGAAATCCTCCTGACCGAGGGCTTTCTGCGGAGTGCGCATAGAGCCGGGTTGGGTCGTCGAGGAGGCCGGATTAAAGGCGACGCCAGAGATTGCAGAGGTGCTCATAAGGAAGCGGGGGTTAAGCCAGCACGCTGAGGTGCTGGGAGTTTTCGGAACGAACGACAGGGGTTTTAACATCAGCGCTCGCGGGTGCGGCGACGCTGGCGGCGGGACGAATCGCTTTAGGTAGGCCTTGGTTTTGGGCCTCGCGCTCGGCGGACTGACGATTGGCCGAGTCCTGGCCCTGGCTGAACGAGAGTGACGCCTCACTGGATTGCGCGGCGGGGGTGAAACTGGAAGCGGCAGCCGGTGCAGCCAGCGTCGAAAACACCGGCGCGGCCCACTGCCGGTCCGTGCCTTCACGTTTTTGGGAAAACTCGTTCCAGGCCGAAGCCAGCGCAGCGCGCATATCGGCCGAGTCACTGCGGAAGTCGGCGTGCACCTGGCCGCCGCGCATCGACACATGCACATCGACGCGGTGGGTCGCATCCAAATCGATACGCACGGTCACCTGCTCGGCCGGGTTGGAGGCCAGGTGCTCGGCGACCTCGCTGACCTTCTCCACCATACGCACCGCCGTGGACGCGACGGTCGGGGCGACGGGGGAGTTGGCGTTGACCGGTCCCAACGTCTGCACTGTTACAGTCGGGGCCTGGAAAACGGGGGTGGTCGTACTCATGCTGGGCAACTCATAAGCTCGCCGTATGCCATCACCCACACTTGACTTCTTATCCTCCTTGTATTCAGCAGCTTGATCACTGTTTTTAATTTTACCAATGGCCAGATCCTGGGCCGATGGGTTGCCGGCCTTGGCGGTGTCGGCAATTTGTGCCGCCAGCCCGTAAGCAGTCGCGCCTTGGCGTGCATCCGCCTGGGCGGCGGCAGCGGTCGAGCCCTCGGGCGCCACGCTGGTGCCAGCCGTGGACGAAGTGG
Organism: Rariglobus sp.; assembly: GCA_044338095.1. Taxonomy (GTDB): domain Bacteria; phylum Verrucomicrobiota; class Verrucomicrobiia; order Opitutales; family Opitutaceae; genus Rariglobus. The sequence goes on from JBIIMH010000270.1 coordinate 3,744, forward strand.
CGGAACCTGCGGGAAGCGCAGACGCAAAGCCGTCGTTCGACTCGGCACCGGCGGCCGTTTCGGCGGCGGTGGCTT
>JBIIMH010000271.1:0-3793 GCA_044338095.1 Rariglobus sp.
CACAAGGTTTACTCGGCAAGTTACTGGAGACCGCCAAACGCATCCCTAAACAAGAGCGCGGCGATGGGCAAAAAGTGTACAGCGTGCATGAGCCCGAGGTGGCGTGCATCGCCAAAGGTAAGGCCGGTAAAAAGTACGAGTTCGGCAACAAGGTCAGCCTGGCCGCAACCAGCAAGGGAGGGTGGTTACTCGGAGCGTTGAGTTTATTGGGCAATCCCTATGACGGACACACTCTGGATGCGCAACTGGCTTAAGTGCGCCGGTTGGTCACCACGCATGCAGTAAAAGGGGGTTTCAAACTTCACCTCCCTGCGGCTAGCTTCTTTGCCTAGGGTCAATCTTCGGTGGTGCAGTTGAGTACCCTGCCTAAAGTTATACCGCGTGGGCGTCGATAAAGGTGCGGATAGAGCCCGCGTCGGCTTTGAGCAGGTGCTTCTTCAACGGGCGCTGTTTTAACGTCTCCAAGCTCGGATCTTTGGGCTCCACACCGATTGCGGAGATGATCGTGTCAGGGAACTTGGCCGGACTGGCCGTTGCCAGCACTAGGCTCGGGCGGACTTTCGACAGGTCGGCAAAGCCGCACGCGGTGTGCGGATCCACGACGTAACCGTAGCGCTGGTACACCAACTGGATGATTTCCGGGATTTGGGCGTCGGTGCAGCGCGAGGCGCTAAAGGTGTCGCGGTCGAAGGCTTTGAATTTATACCCGCCCGTCGTCTTAAACGTCGCCATGACCTCGCGCACCTTGGCGGGGTCACGGTACAGACTCAGGAAGAGGAAACGCTCAAAGTTACTGGAAACCTGGATGTCCATCGACGGCGCGAGGCTGGGCGCGACGCTGGAAACGCGGTAATCACCGGTGGTGAACAGGCGGTAAAGGATGTCGTTCTGGTTGGTGGCGACCTTAAAACTGTGGATCGGCACGCCCATTTTCTGGAGCATCCAGCCAGCGAGTACGTTGCCGAAATTACCGGTGGGCACCACGAACTCGGTTTCGGCGCGGGTCGCGGCGGGCAGGCGCAGGTAGGCGTAGAGATAATAAACGCACTGGGCCAACACGCGGGCCAGGTTGATCGAGTTCACCGCTGAGAGGCGGTGGCGCATGCGGAAGTCCTGGTCGGCGAAGATCTCCTTGAGCGATGCTTGGGCGTCGTCGAAGGAGCCATCGACGGCGATCGCGTACACGTTGTCCGCGCCCGTGCAGGCCATCTGGCGCTCTTGGAGCGGCGAAGTGCGACCGTCGGGATAAAGAATAAAAATCGCGGTGCCGGGTTTTCCCAGCAGGCCGTGAATCGCCGCCGAACCGGTGTCGCCGGAGGTGGCGCCGAGCACGTTGATCGTCTGCCCGCGCACGGCGCATTGGTGACCGTAAAGGTTGCCCAGCAGCTGGAGCGCGAAGTCTTTAAAAGCGAGGGTGGGGCCGTGGAAAAGTTCCAGTACCGAGGTGTGATCGTCGAGTTTTACGATGGGCGCGATGTCGGGGTGCGAGAACGTCGTGTAGCTCTGCGCGATCAGTTCGCGCAGGGTCGTTTGCTCGATGTCAGTCGCGAAATGCTTCAGAAACTCAAAGCACAGCTCGGCGTAGGGCAGAGGCTCGAAGCGATCGAGGTCGGCAGCGCTGAACTGGGGCAGCGTCTCGGGCAGGTAGAGGCCGCCGTCCGGCGCGAGGCCGGTGGCGACGGCGTCTGAGAAGCTGAGGGCGGGCGTATGGCCTCGGGTGCTGACGAATTTCATGCCTAATCGTTCTCGTTCTCTTACTCGTTCTCTTACTCGCCTAAACCCCGATCGTGATTTGCGACCGTTTACGGGCTGAGAACGAGTAGGAGTAAGAGAACGAGAACGATTTCAGGTTTTAGAGCTTATCCAGTTCGAACGCGGCGTGGGCGACGCGGGCGGCTTCGTCGGCCTTGTCCTTGTCGATCACCACCGAGATTTTGATTTCGGAGGTGCTGATCAACTCGATGTTAATCGAAGCGTCGGCCAGCGCCTGGAACAGCGTGGCGGCCACACCGGAATGGGTCTTCATGCCGACGCCAACCACGGAGAGCTTGGCGATGTTTTCGTGGATCGCGACCTGGCCGCCACCGATGGCATCGAGCACGGGCTCTAGGGTTTTGATGGCCTTTTGGCTATCGGTTAGGGGAACGGTGAAGGTGAGGTTGGCGATGCCGTTACGGCCCACGTTTTGCACGATCATGTCGACGATGATGCTGGCGTCGGCCAAGGCGCGGAAGACCTTCGCGGCGGAGCCGGGCTTGTCGAGGATGTTAGAGACGATGATCTTGGCTTGATCCTTGTCGACGGCGACACCGCGCACGACGACCTTTTCCATGTAAGCGATTTCCTGTTTCACGATGGTTCCTGGGTTGTAGTTAAAGGAGGAGCGGACTTCGAAAACGACGCCGTACTTGGCAGCGAATTCGACCGAGCGGGACTGCATGACTTTCGAGCCGGAAGAGGCCAACTCCAGCATCTCGTCATAGGAGATTTCCTGGAGTTTTTTGGCGTCTTTAACCACGCGAGGATCGGCGGTGTAAACGCCGTCCACGTCGGTGTAGATCTCGCATTTGTCGGCGTGGAGCGCGGCGGCCAAGGCGATGGCGGTGAGGTCGGAACCGCCGCGGCCGAGCGTGGTGGTTTGGCCCTCGCCGTTGATGCCCTGAAAACCGGCGACGATCACGACCTTGCCCGCCTTGAGGTCGTCGGCGATGGGCTTGGCGTTGATCGTGGTGATCTTGGCCTTGGTGTGAACTGTGTCGGTTAAAATTCCGGCTTGTGCGCCGGTGTAGGAGACCGCCGGAACTCCGACGCCGTGCAGCGCCATGGCGGTCAGGGCGATGGTCTCCTGCTCGCCGATGGAGAGCAGTTGGTCCATCTCGCGCTCGCTGGGATTGGCGCACACGGCTTTGGCGCGGGCGATCAGTTCGTTGGTCACACCGGCACGCGCCGAGACGACGATGACGAGCTCGTTGCCCTCGTCACGGATCGCCTTCACGCGCTCGGCGACTTTACGGATGCGTTCGACGTCACCAACCGAGGTGCCGCCATATTTTTGGACAATTCTAGCCATGGGTTTTGGAAAGAGGTGGGTTATTGAGAAGATCAGGCCGCGAAATCGGCGATTCGCAGGAGCACTGGTTCGCTGATGACGCAGGACAGTTTCTTGAGGCGGGCAACGGTGGCGCGGATCGCCTTTTCGTTGGACTGATGAGTCGTCAGGATGAGCGAGGCGGCTCCGGCTGTTTCGCTAGGGCGCTGGAGAACGCTGGCGATGCTCACGTCGAGCGTGGCGGTGGCGCTGGCTATCTTGGCGAGTACACCGGGCTCATCTTTGACCTCAAGGCGCAGGTAGTAACTGCCGGTGATGCTTTGCAGCGGCGTGAGGGTGGCGCGGGTTTCGACTGGCGCGGGCAGTTGTGCGTTGCCCCGCTTGAGGAGAATCACGGCGTCCACGATGTCGCTGATCACGGCGCTGGCGGTCGGGTCTTGGCCGGCGCCGCGGCCGATGTAAACGGTCTCGCCCACTACGTCACCGGTGACGGAGATGCCGTTGTAAACCTCGTTGACGTTGGCCAGCACCTTAGTGCGCGGGATAAGTGTAGGGTGAACGCGTACAAACACCTCGCCGGTGTCGGCCTCGCAGGAGATGATCGCCAGCAGCTTGATCGCGAAACCGTTTTCGCGGGCGTAGGCGAGGTCGGTCTGGGTGATGTGGGTAATGCCCTCGACGAGCATTTTTTCGGTGGGCACCCAAATGCCGTGGGCGAGGAAGGCGAGGATGGAGGCCTTGTGG
>JBIIMH010000272.1:0-3790 GCA_044338095.1 Rariglobus sp.
CGTCGTGTTGTCTATCAGCACCGGGGCCGTCATCGCCAGCTTCGACCCGGATTGGTTTTTGCCGGTGATGAAGCCAAAGAGCGCGCCAAACCCGCCTTGGATGCCGTCGGCCTCCATCGGACTCGTTGCCAGGTTGAGCGCGGGATAATCGCGGATCTCGAAAGGCGGCTGCGAACGGATGACGGTGTGTTCCGGTGTTTCCGTGGCGGCCCGTGACGTGTTCACAAGCCAGAACCCGGCGAGGCCCGCAGTCAAAAGGGCGCTGGTCAGTAGGATGAATCGTGGGCGTTTCATAAAAGGCGGGTAGGAGAGCGGCAGCCAGCGGGGCTCGGAGCGGCAACTAAACAAGAGCCGTGATTTGGCATCGTGTCGCGGATGAACCCGTTGCCCAGACAAATTTCGTGCGCAACGGCTGTTTGCCTTGCTGCGAGCCCATTCTTCCGATCCGGCACGGCAGTGCATCTTGGATGCGGGTTGGCGGCTTCAGGCTAACAGCGAAGATCCGGTCGCCCAGTCTCCCCAACCACCGTGAGGCGCGCTCGCGGAAAAACAGGTGATCGGCCGTGGAGCCCAAGGGTGAAAAAGAGGGATACCATCGGCGTGGATTTAAACTCTCTCATGTCTTATGGTCTGCCGGAATGCCCCCCCAAAATGCCGATTGTCCTCAAAGGGCGTTGTCCGTTTGCTTGTGGCTGGCGGCGGTGTCCGTTGGGCTCGGGACGGAGCCGCGGATGCAGACCCGGGTGCAGGCCGTAACGTTTGATGGCTCGGTGGCTCAAGTCCGCGGGGGACGCGAGCTGAAGGTGCCGATCGGGACGCGGGATGTGGAGATTCATTTCGGGGTCGCTCAATCCCGCGCTGATAGTTCGCGCGTGAGGTGTCGTCTCGACGGCTTCGACCTGGAGTGGCAGGACCCACCGTCTGAAATGCGGGCCATGGTTCACTTTGTCGACACTCAGGGTCTTGACGTCGGTGGTGCGCACAAGTTGGTCTCCGGTAGCAGCGGCCACTGGCGTGGCACGGTGGAGGAATCCGCGTTTACCCCGCGCGTGCTCGATGCGGTCGTGCCACCGCGTGCAAAGCGCGCCTACATTGACTTTGTCTCAGGGGGGGCGGAGGCGACGCTGGGCACCTATGCGTTTCGGAACGTAAGTTTCGAGATCGTCGGGCTAGACGGTGAGTCGCGCCGCGCCTCTTTCCCGTTAAACGCGGGAATAGAGCTCAGCAACCGCCTGGGGGTGCCGGACGGGTGGCGGCGGCACGGGACGAAACCGGAAATGTCGGTGGTTGTGCCCACGCCTGGGGCCCCAGGGAGCTTCGTGCTGAACTTGATGGATACAGACAGCGCGGCTTATTGCGCTTGGGCGCTGGCGCCCGCGAGTTGGGTGCCGGTGTCCGAGGGCGAGCGAGTGCGAGTGCAGTGGCATGATTGTTTCAGCATCGGGGCGGCTGGGCCGGCGGTGGCTAAATACCGCTTCCTGCGGCCCGGCGTTTATCGGTTTCAATCGCAGGCTGTGGGGCATTCCGGCGAGCCGCTCGGCCAGATCAGCGAACTGCCACTCGTGGTGCTGGCCCCACTCTGGCAGCAGCCGCGGACGTGGCTATTCGGCGCGTTTGGCGTGGTGGGAGCGGTTGCGCTCGCCGTTCGGAGCGTCACGCAACGGCGGATGCAGCGAAAGCTGTCCGACATGGATCGGCAACGCGCCTTGGAGCGAGAACGGGCGCGAATCGCGCAAGACATTCACGATGACCTCGGATCGGGGTTGGCGCAGATCGCCATGCTCAGCGAGTTGGCGCAGGGAGACGCGCCGGACAATGCCACGATCCACCCTTTGCTCAACGAGATCAGCGCCCGTGCTCGGGCCGCCGGGCGGAAGCTCGACGAGATTGTTTGGGCCATCAATCCCGCCCATGATTCCGCGGAGGACCTGGTTGGATACCTCGCCCGCTTTGCCCAGGACTACCTCACTCTCGCGAGAATCCGTTTTCGCCTCGACGTCCCTGCCTCGCTGCCGGACATCGTGTTGACCTCGAGCCAGCGGCATCAGGTTTTTCTTGCCGCGAAGGAGGCGATTCACAACGCGGTAAAGCATGGCTCTGCAACGGAGATCGGCGTGAAGGTGCGGGTCGAGGAAGGGAGCCTCGTGATCACGGTTGCCGATGATGGCTGCGGTTTCGCCGACACAGATCAGACCGCTGGCAGCCGCGGTTCGGCCAGCATGCGGCGCCGCTTGGAAAAGCTCGGCGGTCGCTTCGGTCGCGAGTCACGCGTCGGAGTCGGCACGGCCGTCACCTTCACGCTTCCACTCAATCTCACTACAACATGAGACAGCATTCTGAACCGATTACCGTGGCTATCGTGGAGGACGACGCTGGATTGCGCCGCACGTTGGAGATGATGCTAAAGCGCACCAGCGGCATCGAGTGGGTCGGCGGCTATCCGACGGCGGAGGACGCCTTGCTGGAAATACCGAGGTGCCAACCCGCTGTGGTGCTGATGGACCTCAATCTCCCGGGCATGAATGGCGTCGAATGCGTGAGACGTTTGAAGGAAAGACTGCCGGGGATTCAAATCGTGATACTCACCGCCCACGATCACACTCATGCGGTGTTCGATTCACTTGCCGCGGGCGCGAGTGGTTTTCTGCTCAAACCAGTGCGAGCGGCTGATCTTTCGCGAGCCATCCACGAAGTGCATTCGGGAGGCTCCCCAATGACTCCAAACATTGCGCGGCTGGTGGTGAAGACCTTTCAGAACCCCTTATCCGCAGAGGATCCTGCGGCCGATCTTTCACCCCGCGAGCGCGAGGTTCTCGCCCTGCTGGCCCAAGGCTTCCTGCAAAAGGAGATCGCAGATCAACTCGGGATTACCTTCCATACGGTGCAGACGCACACCGCCCGAATCTACGAAAAACTGCAGGTGCGCTCGCGCGCGCAAGCCGTGGCAAAGTATCTCGGCGCGCCGAAATTCAAAGGGTTCTAGGCTTGGGTTGAAAAGGCTGGCCCGCGGGTGACTCCCTTATTTGAGGGACATGACACCCTCGGCCGTCTGAGGCACGGTATCGGCTGTCCTCCGCCCTACCACAGGCCTCCCGTGCTGAACATTACCCCCCACCGCACGCCGTCCGAATCCTTTCGTCTTGGCGCACTGGTTTTTGCCGCGCTCCTGACTGCGCACGCCTTTGCGGACACGGCGCCAGCGCTCCCGAATTTCGTTCTTTGCATGACTGACGATCAGGGCTGGGGCGATGTCGGCTACAACGGACACGAGGTCCTCAAGACGCCCAACCTCGACTCGATGGCGGAGAGCGGGGTGCGCTTGGATCGATTCTACGCCGCGCAGCACAACTGCTCCCCCACACGGGCCAGTGTGCTCACTGGGCGTCACCCGGATCGCTGCCGGACTTATGCGTGGGGCCACGACCTGCCTCTGCGCGAAGTCACCATCGCGGAGGTCGCGCAGGCAAGAGGCTACGCGACGGGACATTTCGGCAAGTGGCATCTCGGCGGGCTTCCCAACGGCGATGGCGGGGACGGACGCGGCTTCTCGCCCGGCGCGGAAACCGGAATGCGGCACCCAGGGCTTCAGGGTTTTTCAGAGTGGTTCTCGGCGGGCAATTTCTTCGATTACGATCCCCCGGCAGGCGCTTTGTTTCACAACGGGAAAACCGTCGGTGCCCTCCGCGGTGAATCATCCGATATCGTGATGGGCGAGGCGCTGAAGTTTATCCGAGCGCAGGCGAAAACGGGGAAGCCATTCCTCGCAGTCGTCTGGTTTCCCTCGCCGCAC
>JBIIMH010000273.1:0-3775 GCA_044338095.1 Rariglobus sp.
GACTCAAACCGAAAGCCTGCGTGGCATTTGGCAAGAAGCCCACGAGCTTCACCTCATTTTCTGTAAAATAATTCGCACCACCGACGCCAACCTACAAAGCGAACGGTTACTTAAAAAACGCCTTTAACCACCCGACCTCCGCGTCATTGCTCATTGGCCATTGGTCATTGCTCATTGGTCCTTGGTCATTGCTCATCGGTCCTTCCACCTCCTCTCCCACCATGCTTTCCCGCGTTGCAAATCTCGTTTACTGGATGGCCCGCTACCTTGAGCGCGCCGAAAACACCGCTCGCATCGTTGATGTGAACGCCCAGCTCGTGCTCGACCTCCAGTCGCGCCAGGCCGCCGATGACCCCAAGTCGTGGGAGCCGTTGGTCTACGTCACCGGCGATGAGGACAAGTTCTTTGAGCTCTATGGTGAAGCCGTGACCGAACGTGCCGTCATCGAGTTCATGCTCTTCGACAAGCGCAATCCCAGCTCATTGATCTCCTGCATCGCCTTCGCCCGCGAAAACGCGCGCTGCATCCGCGATCAGCTTTCCGGCGACGTCTGGGAGACGCTCAACACCTTTTACCTAAAACTCAAAAGCGACGACTTCGGTCGTTACGCTCAACTGGGCTCCGCTGAGTACCTGAATCGGGTAAAAACCCAGATCCAACTCCTCTTCGGCGTGGCCGACTCGATGATCCCCCGCACCAACCTGTGGTGGTTCTTCCAACTCGGCCGGCACCTCGAACGCGCCGACAACACCTCGCGCATCCTCGATGTTAAATACTACATGCTGCTGCCCGACGTGCAAACGGTAGGCTCCGCCCTCGACATGGTTCAGTGGGCCTCGGTGCTGCGCTCGTGCTCCGCCTTTGAGGCCTTCCGCCGCTCCCGCCGTGGCCAGCTCAACTTGCAACGCGTAGTCGACTATCTGCTACGTGATGCGGTTTTCCCTCGCAGCATCTTGTTCTCCATCGCCGAAGCCGAGCAAGCCCTCGCCCAGATCACCGCGGAAGGCAGCCAACTGGACGACTCACCGCCCTCCCGACTGCTCCGCTCTCTACGCGTGGAACTCGAGCAAATCGATGTCACCACCGTCATCTCCGACGGCCTGCATGAGTTCCTCGATGACGTGCAAATGAAGATCTCCGAGATCCACGCCGCCATCCAGGAAACCTTCGTCGATTACCCCACCAGTGGTGCGCAGGTAGTGGCGTAAGAGCGCCGGCGCGGAGGTCGTCCCGACCATCCATCAAAACAAAAAAGCCCGGCCGATTGGCCGGGCTTTTACGTTATAAAATCCACCGCTGATCAACGCATATTGATGGGGGTGAAATTGCGCTGCGGCGAGCCGACGTAGATCTGGCGAGGGCGATAGATCTTCAGTTTTGGATTCGCGGCCACTTCGCGCCACTGGGCAATCCAGCCGGGCATACGACCGATCGCGAACATCACCGTGAACATGTTCAACGGAATGCCGAGGGCGCGCATGATCAAACCCGAGTAGAAATCGACGTTCGGATAAAGTTTACGCGCAATAAAGTACTCGTCGTTAAGCGCGCACTCTTCGAGACGCATCGCGATATCCAGCAACGGGTCGTCCTTGATGTTGAGCGAGGCGAGCGCCTTGTAAAAGGAACCCTTGATGATCTTGGCACGCGGGTCGTGGTTGCGATAAACGCGGTGGCCGAAGCCCATCAGGCGTTCGCCTTTGCCGGACTTGGCGGCGGCAATGAACTTGGTGCCGTCATCGCCGTCGTTGTGGATGTTCTGGAGCATTTCCAAGACGGCCATGTTGGCGCCACCGTGCAACGGGCCCCAAAGCGCGTTAACGCCGGCGGAAACCGAGGCGAATAGGTTGGCACCCGCCGACGCGACCATACGCACCGTCGAGGTGGAGCAGTTCTGCTCGTGGTCAGCATGCAGCAGCAGGAACAGATTCAACGCCGAGGCGACTTCCGCGGTCGGCACGAACTCGTTATACGGCTCGGAGAACATCAGGTGCAGGAAATTCTCGCAGTAGCCCAAGTTGGGACGCGGATAGTTAAGCGGCAGGCCGTTGCTGACACGGAAGGTATGCGCGGCGATGGTGCGCACCTTGGAAATGGCGATGGCAGCGGCTTCGTCAAAATGCTCCAAATCGCGCTGGTGATTGTTGCTGGCCAGGTGCGGGTAATAAGCACCCAGCGCGTTGATCGAGGCCGAGAGCACTGCCATCGGATGCGCGTCACGCGGAAAGCTCTGAATGAAGCGAACCATACCCTCGCGCAATGGCGCGTGCTGGGTCAGCAGCCGCGAGAACTTGGCTCGCTGTTCGCTGGTCGGCAATTCGCCCTGGGTAACGAGGTAGGCCGACTCCACAAAATTGGACTTCTCGGCCAGTTGCTCGATCGGGTAACCGCGGTAGCGAAGGATACCAGCTTCACCATCGATGTAGGTGATCTTGCTGGCGCATGAACCCGTGTTGCCGAAGCCATCATCATAAGTGATGTAACCGGTCTCGGCCCGAAGCTTGGAGATATCCAGTGCTTTTTCGCCTTCGGAACCAACGAAGATAGGCAAGTTTAACTCTTTGTCATCCAGCTTCAGGGTAGCAATATTCGACATATCGGCTCAACAGAGCAAAATCCGCACCGGATGCAAAACAAAGTATCCCAATGCCCTTCGCATCCCTACGACATAAGGGAGAGCGCCCAGTCGCGTTAGCAAAAGTGTTACCCCTTATAAGACTCCGGCCTCAAACAAACGCCCTGTGGCCTGAGTAAGGAGGGGCGTGTTGGAACGCGTGCGACGAGAAAAACACACACCTCTTTTGGCATAACTCGTCAGGGCAGACGCCGATCTAATCCAAACAAAAATGCAGACTGGAAGTCGGCGCTACTTTATCCGGATACAGATGAACTTAGAACGCTACTAGCGAGCCGCACCGGCCAGTTTGGCGAAGTTGCGATAAATCTGCAGTCCCTTGGCCTGGCTTTTTTCCGGGTGAAACTGCGTGGCAAAACAACGCCCGCGGGCGATCGCCGCAGTGAAGCCCGCGCCGTAATCGCATTCGGCAAGCACCAGCGAAGGGTCGGCCGGAACGCAATGGAAGCTGTGGACGAAATAAAAGGACTCACCGTCATCATTTAACCCGGCCTGCAAGGGCGTTCCCTGCTGCACGAAACGCACCGTATTCCATCCCATGTGCGGAATCTTGTACTCGGCCGGCAGGCGGAAACGCACCACTTTGCCTGGGAAAATCCCGAGCCCGGCCGTGTCGCCTTCTTCCGAATACTCGAAGAGCGCCTGCATACCCAAACACACGCCGAGGAAGGGGCGATCAGCGGCGATCCACTCGCGCACGGTTTCGGCCAGTCCGCTGGCCTTGAGTGAAGCGACGCAGTCAGTCAGGGCACCCACACCCGGCAAAACCAGGCCATCAGCGCCGGAAGCGGCGACCTCGGCGGGGCTGCGCACGACCTTCACGGTGGCACCGACGACCTCAAAGGCCTTGGTGACACTACCGAGGTTGCAAAGACCGTTATCAATGACGGCGATGATAGACATGGATGGATCAAAAGTGGCACGGACGTCTCGCCCGTGGTTTTTAAGACTTGGCCCTTAATTACACCCCGGCGCACCGGAGAGCGGAATCAGATTTTACCTTTGGTGGACGGTAACTGGCCCGCCGTGCGCGGGTCGATCTGCGTGGCGGCGTCCATCGCCCGGGCCAGGCCCTTGAAAATCGCCTCGGCGACGTGGTGCGGCTCTTCGCCGTATTCGAGCGTGATGTGCAGGTTACAG
>JBIIMH010000274.1:0-3772 GCA_044338095.1 Rariglobus sp.
GCTGGTGACGGTTAACCGAGGGTATCCGCTGAGCTGGATTGACGAGTACCCGCAGAAGCTGGCCGAGCTCACGGTTGAGCAAGTGAATGCAGCGATTAAGAAACACCTGCAGCCCGACCGCTTCGTACTGATCAAAGCCGGCACAGTGCCGACCGCGGCCAATTAAAGGGGCGGGCTGCCGGCCTCGGCGCGTGGGTGCAATCTACCGGAATCATCCGAACTCGTCGGCCGGCACCGGGCCGACGCGCGTCGCACACTATGAGCAAGGCATCACCTATTGAGTGACACTTGGGTTGGTGCCGCCAAAGCCCGCACCAGCGGGCTTTGGCTGGCGGACTTAGGCGAGCGGGTGCACGCCCAGAGTGCCTTCGAGGCTCTGGCGGTAAGCCGGCGACTGCACGCGGGCCAGCTCGGCCTTCGCCTTGATCATGCGAGCCTTTAGCCCCAGTCGCTCGATCACGTCGGAGTAGTGATCCTGGTCCAGCACTGCCTCCAAGCTCTGCACGTGGTGCGTCCAGAGCCTCGTTTCGTTTTTCTGCTTAGCGTTCAAACGGGCGCGATACCAATCGCTGCCCTCGAGGCGTTCACGGGTGAACAGGCTGCGCACCTGCGGCGCATCCAGCCCGTGGCCTTCCGCCGTCTGGCCCTTGGCCATGATTTCCAGAAGCGCTTTGAGCGGCGGGCAGGCCCACTCAATGCTGCCGTCGGCAAAATAGCTTTCGGCCACGCGCTGATGGGTCGTAACGATGGTGTCCACGCCGTCGGCGAAGATGTCCATGTCCTGCTGCTCGGGCCGGAGCATCTCGTCGGTGAACACGACGTGCGGGTGCGGGAACAGGCGGCCGAAAAAAATGCGCACGAAGCGCGTGGTGATGCGGTAGCCCAGGCGGCTGGCGCGCACCATTTTTCCGCGGTGCTCGAAGTCGAACAGCCGCTCAAAACAGCCGTCCTCAATGAGGGCTGCAGCAGAGCGTTCGACGGCGCTCATGCGCGAGAAAATCTCGGGCACCAGCAGCGACACGTCGTGGTCCACGCGGACCTTGGGGCCCACGCAGCCAGCCGAGGACAGGAACGCGTCGTGGCCGGTCAGGATCGAGGAAACCAGCGCGGCGTTCAAATCGATGATCGCGGGCATGGCGTTGAACGGGCTCTTGGTCAGCGCCCCTTCGCTGCCGGCACCGGTGGTCGAGGGCGATTTGCCGGTCATCGAACTGATAAACTCCATGAACAGCTCGGGCAGCTCCATGTAGTGAATCGGGTTGAAACAGCACAGCGCGCGCACACCGGGCTCGGGCGGGTTGTTGCGGCGGCCGGGAACCAGGACGTTGACCGGGGTGTGCACGGGCGCACCGGCGGGAATCGCCCGGTGCAGGCGCAGGCCGAGCTGGGCGAGTGCCGTGGCGCGGGGGTTGGCCACATCGGGGCGGATCTGCAGGTAGCGCGTGTTCTTGGACGGCTTGCCGCCAACCATGCGTGGGTTAGCCGTGGATACAAAGTACGCGGGCGAGGCGCCGGCGGGCTGGGCTGCGGCCTTTTTAACCAAGTCCTGCATCGGCGTGGTGTAGGCGGAGAAACCCACCGCGTCCTCGATCTGGTCGCGCGCGTCGGCGGCGGTCAGCGGCTCGTAGTTGGAAATGAACGTGCCCGGAGCAGCGATGTCGGCCTCGGCCTGCTTGTCGTAACCGCGATGGATGGCGTCGTCGGGGCGCTGGAACAGGCGCGCCTCGCAGTTTTGCACGAACTTGTAGGAGCGGGCGGCGGGAACCGAACCCGCAGCGTTGGCGGCCGGGGCGTTGCCCAGCACGTTGACGACGGTGGCGGGAGCGACCACCGAGGCGGTGATATCGTCCTCCATCTGCACCTTGGCAGCGGGATGGAAGTCATGGCGAAGGCCGAAGACACGCCACGAGCCGTCCTCTTCGTAACCGACGCGCAGGGTGTTAACCACCATTTTGCGCCCGTCGATCTTGAGCTCGTAACCCGGGCGGCCGTTGATCGTGTCGACCGAGAAGTGCTGGCGCCAATCCGCACCCCAGCTCGCCTTGTGGTAACGCTTCACCACAAAAACGAGCTCCTTGACGTGCCGCGGGATGGCGTTGAGCCAACTGTTGTAGGCGTCGCTGTAATCGCGGCGCGACGGGGTGAGCAGTTTGATCACACTGCCGAGGGTTCGCTCGGGGCTAAGGATGGGGCGCTTGTCGTTGCCGTTGCGCACGGCATCGCGGAAGCGCCCAGAGTAATCGCGCTCGAGCAACGCGGTGACGTTGTCCAGATCGCGGTCGATATCGGCCACGAACACGTGTCCGGGCAGAATGGCATCGGAGATGGCCTTGGAAATCTCGGACTTGCCGCCGCCGGACACCGTGCAGGGTTTATGGCAAAGGGTCGTTTCAGCCACGGTGCCGACCAGCCGCCACTGGCCGCGCTCGCCGCGCACCGGCTCCATGTGAACGCGGTAGCCGCTGGGGCGCACATAGGTTTTACCCGCCAGCAGTTTTATCTGACGCGTGGTGCCGTCGGCATCCGTCCAGCTGATACGCTGCTTGCGCAGGTCGAAGTGGGTGGCCTCGGGGACGAGAACGGTGTCGGCGATCTTCACGGCGAGCGCATGGCCCTCCGGCTGGACCGACCACTCGGCGGGCTCGCGGGCCAGCACGGCGGAGACCGTGTAGACGGGATTGGCTGCCTCGGCGTAACCGGCGAAATCCTCACCCAAGTCGTAGCTGGGGAACACCAGGGCGCCGCCGGCGTGCTCCTCTTCGGCCATGCCGTAGAGGTTAGCCGCGAAGCTGATCTGGGTTTTGACCTCCTTTTTGCAATACCCGTAGTAGTTGTCGGCGATGATCGTGACGATGACCCCTCGTGCATCACGGGCGCACAGTTTGAAGGCGCTGCCGCCGTTGTAGAGTTCGTCCTCGGTTTTCCAACACATGCCGTCGCGACGCTGGCGTGGGGTGGCCAAATCCCAGTGCGGCAACCCCACTACATGCTTGCGCACGCCGACCAAATGCGGCGCCAGGATCACACAACCGGTGTGGCCGGACCAGCCGTCCACATCCAAGGCCGCATCATTTTCCGCAATGAACGGATCGCCCGCGTTGCCGAAAATGGACTCCACGAAATCGAGATTCGACACCAGCGAACCAGGGGCGAAGAAACGCACCTCCATGCGTTTTTCGCCGATAAAGCCGGGTACGGCGGGCACGACCAAGGGGCGCAGCAGCAGCGAAACGATGCACTCCGACGGGCTTGGCTGACCAGCGGTGTAAGGCAGGCGCAACAGTTCAGCCGGGTGGCGCAAGGCCAGATCGACCATGCGCGAAAAGGTAAGCTTGGGCACGGCGAGCTTGTCGTCGGGCACCGGCAGGCCTCCCTCGGCGACGTGGAAAACGCCCTGGGTGGTGCGGCGGTCGCTGGCGGGGTTGTGCAACACTCCGTTGTGCAACCGGTAACTCTTCAGCAGCGGCGAATCCACGGTGTCGCCGTCGGCGGGCAGGGACAGCTCGCGGGCCAGACCCGGCTGATCGAGCACGAAGGTGCGCGCAGGCAGGCGGGGCGCCGGACCGATGTCGGCGAGGTAGGTGTTAAGAAAGTGCTGAATACGCTCATCCACCGGCGAGAGCTGATGGGAAAGGCGGCGGGTGATCTCGCGCTGCTGGGCAAACAGCGGCGCGGCAACACTGGTCAAGTCGGTTCCGGATGCGCCGATGACCGGCGCGCAACCCAACAAGCCAAGGCGAAGGTTGACGGCCAAACGAAGCTGTTCAGGAAG
>JBIIMH010000275.1:0-3767 GCA_044338095.1 Rariglobus sp.
AGGTGGCGGGATCGCCGGCTTTTTGGCGCGCGGCGCTGTTTTCGTTGGCCATCGTGTTGTAGTCATCGGTGGAATAAAGCCCCCAAATGAGCGGCCTGCCCTCGTCGATAAAACGCGCCACCGCGCCGACGTTCAGCTGAATCGACACCCGTTCGAGTCCGCGCCCCTGCCGGCTCACGTAGTTGGCGACGCCTTGGACCATCGCGTGGAAACTCGTGCCGCCGCCAAAGTCATTGCCGCCGCACGCGGCCAATTCGTACATGTCGGCGGGGATGCCGGCGTAACGCAGGTAACGCTCAAAGGTGGCCGGCACGCAGTAGCCTTTGGGCCCCTGATCCACCATGGGAAGCTGGTCGAGCACGACGTCGCCCCCGGCGCGGCGGGCAACGCGTTCCTTGAGCAGGCGGCGCACCTGGTCGTCGCTCAGCCGGGCCGTGGCCGCCTTGCCCGCAGGCATGATTTTTAACAACACCATCTGGCCTGGGACCTGGCTAACGAGCAGCGCCACCCCATGCCATTCCCAGCGCAGTGAAAGGCGGCCGGAATCGAGCCCGCCGAACAGCGCGCGTTCGCGTTTGGGTTCCCCGAGTCTGGCGGTAAGCCCAGCGGTCAGGGCGGTGAAGTCGCTTTTGAGCGTTTTCTCAAACGCCTTGAGCTCGGCCGCCGTCGGCTGGCTGCGGTCGTTGACGCAGTGTTTGAAGCCGGGGAAATCGCCGCGATTGGCGAATTGTAACAGGATCGAGGTGACGCGTCCCTCGGCGGCCTGCAGTGAGATCATCAACGCCTGCGCACCCAGTACCTCGCGTCCTGGGTGCGGGTAGGCCCGAAAACCCTCGAAATGGGCATTCTTACCCTCGACGGCCAACTTTAGCCGCTCCGCGACTTCCGGGGGGGCTGTCGTCCCAAAGCGTTTCGTCGGCCAGCAAGGGCATGCCGAGCAAAGTGTTAAACGAGTTAAAATCTACGCCGAGCGCGGTCTCGGCTGAGGCCGCCAGGTGAGCAGTCGGTTTCTCGGCGTGTTGGGGTGTAGCGTAAGGCGCTGGCAATGGGGCCGTCGCCGGCTCGCTTCTCTGTTGAGCGACGTAGGTCAGGTCCTCGGAGCAGAGTTTGGCGAGCGGAAGCGACAGCGTGCGCCCGTCAGTAGTGCGCACGTTGACCTGAGTGGGCGTTGCGTTGACAAATTCGGCCACCAGTGTGCGGCCCTGGGTGTCGGTCCAGATGCGGGCGGGAAGAGCGGTAAAGCAAAGCAACCCAAGGGCGGCGAGGCGGATGAAGGGGGGCAGGGCGGCAAACATACAATAGGGTGCGCAAGCTAGGCACGCGCTACGGCAGAAGGAAATGCTGAACGTGAAACCGGTTTTGTGCTGTAAGCAGCGGGCCAGAGTGGGGGAGGGAGGCAACCGGCCCAGGGCTGGCGTGATGAGTCTTTGGGGTAACCTGCCCCATTAGGAAAATTTCAGGGAGAGTTGTAACAATATCAGGCGGCAAATAATTCCCCATGCCTAAAACGGTGCTGGGGCTAAGGTAGTTATACGAGTTGTGGCGGTGTTGTTAAATTTTTTAAATTATTAATTGTTAATGATTAAAGTGTAAAATGGGATTCATGGCGCATGTTTTGCTTAGGAGGCATCATCATGTCGTCCACCGAGGTTATCTCCGCATTCGATCGTGTTGCTACAGGGATAAAGAATGAAGTGGCGGACAAACGTGCCAACGGCCTTCGAGGTTGGCTCGACGAGCTCGACGTTGCGCTCGCAGCTTCGGTCGCTGAACCGGCCGATTCACTGCTGCGCACGAAATATGAACAGTCGCGGCGAGGCTTGGCGGTGGACATTTCAATTTGGCCAAAACGCGATCGGAGCGGGGGAATTTGGGCCGATATCCAGGCTCTGCTTGGACGGATGGGGGCGAGCGGGGCGCAGGATTACCCGCTTTCGCCAGAAGATCAGGGTGTGCTGGCCGGTTTTAATCTAAAAGACTGGCCTGGGTTGGTCGCCATGATGGTTTTGGCTCCGGCCTGGCGTTGTTCGCAACCGCCCCTTTTTGCCCAGGTTCCTGAATCCTGGTGGACCAGTTATTCAGTTTGGTTGTTTACGCCGCCGAAGGGGTTTAATGCGCCAGGCGACGCTGAGCTTTATGCTCAACATATATATAAGCATCTTAAGGATCTTGATATGTGGGTGCAGAAAAACCTGGGCTCGGTCCCGGTAAGGGCGGCGGTTAAGGCTTATATTAACCTCGGCACCTCGGTTCAGCTCTATTTTTCCGACGGTGATTTGCGCGCACATGCGGAGCTTCGCGGTAATATATTAAGAAGGTATTTAGTCGATCGCAGTGCCGGTTTCGACTTGTTCGCACTGCCGCGCGAAGGGCGGCGGTTGCGTGTCGGCTTTATTAATCGCCACTTTGGGGCTCAGACTGAAACCTATACAACCCTTCCTTGTTTTGAACAGTTGGACCCTGCCCGATTTGAGGTTCTTTTATTCACTTTGCGTGATGATGGTTCACCCCTGGAACAATATTGCCGAGCCAAGGCGTCAAGTTTTGAGGTGATGCCAAACGACCTGCCGGGGCAACTTGCCGCTTTGCGTGCGGCTTCGTTGGATGTGGTTGTTTATGGAACGAATATGACGGCGGTTTTTAATGAAATCGCGAATTTGGCACTCCACCGCATTGCCCCGCTTCAGGTGGTGAATAATTCGTCCTGTATTACCTCGGGACTTTCCACGGTGGATCTCTATGTTTCGGGAGACTTGACCGAATTGCCGGATTCAGCAGCACACTTTACAGAACGCCTTGGACTGCTGCCGGGTCCGGCTCATGCATTTAATTATGAGGCTGACCGAAAGGATCCGGCGCAAGTTTGGTCCAAGTCAGCGCTGGGGGTTCCCGAAGATGCGTTTCTCTTTGTTTCGGCCGCCAATTATTTCAAAGTCATTCCCGAGATGCGTGAAGCCTGGGCCCGAATGCTGGCTGCGGTGCCTGGCTCGCGTTTGCTGTTGCATCCCTTTAATCGTAACTGGTCGCGGAGTTATCCGGTGACGCGCTTTTGTGCCGAGTTCGAGGCCGTCCTTACGCGGCACGGGGTGGATCATAATCGACTCATTGTCTCGACCATGGATCTGCCGAGCCGGTCCGATTTATGTTCATTAATCGGAGTCGGAGATTTGTACCTGGATACCGCTCCATTCGGCGGGGTAAACTCGCTGGTGGATCCGCTGGAGGCTGGCGTTCCGCTAATTGCATGGCAAGGCGACACCATGCGCGCTAGAATGGGTGCGGCGCTTCTCAAGTCGATCGGCTTGCCTGATTTGATTGTAGAGAATGAAACCCACTATGTGGAGCTGGCTATACGAATTGCGGAAACACCGTCATTAAAGACTGAGATCTCCGGTCGGATTAAAGCGGCAATGAATAACAATCCGATTTTCATGGATGCGCTGGCAGCCAGTGACCAATTCGGCAATCTCATTGAAACCGCCTATGATGAATTGGTTGAAGTTGGCGGCAAAGCGTTTCGACGCAATCGCAAGCCCCTGCGGGCCCTGCGCCAAGCCCCGTTGACCCGCGATGAGCGGCGTCGCCATGGCAATGAACTACTTGCTCAAGGCAGTTCGGCCCGAGCGGTGACCTACTTATTGGCGGCACTGGAGCAAGATGACGGCACTGCGGGGCTTTGGTTGGATGCAGCCAGGGCATTACGGGCTAACAGTAATCATAATGATGCCATCACGGCTCTGGAGAATGCCATCCGCATTGATGATACA
>JBIIMH010000276.1:0-3763 GCA_044338095.1 Rariglobus sp.
CGAAGTTCACTGATTCCGTAGCCCTTACAAACCGAGGAATTTGATCGTTTGTTCTGGTGCCGAGGTGGGCACGCGCTGTAGGACCAAGATGCCGGAGGCATCAACGCGCAGCTGCAGGCTGTTCTGTTCGGCCAACTCCCTGATAAATGTGGCCAGACTGACCGTGGAGGTCGTCTCGAGGTTGATCTCCGTGAGGTCGGCGTTCGGATCGATGCGCACGCCCTTTATGGCGTCTTTCGCTGAGTTTGAATGCGCTCCGCAGAGGCGCATGTTGAGCACCGTGACCAGTTGGTCGGCAGGGGTGTTAACGTAGTTTCGGGCCGGCATGCTGCCGGCCTGCGTCAGCCAAGCGAAGTTGGCTGGGGAGAGTTCGGCCAATGCTGTCGGCGCTTCGGAGGCGGCGGGCGCGGCCGAGGCTGTGGCGTCAACCCTTGGCTCGCTGTTTAATACAAACTGCTGGTCGGCGAAACTCAGTCGCGCGATCGGCAAAATGAAGCGAACGCCGTCGGCTCGTTCGATTTCAATGGTGGTTTTGCTGGCATCAATGTGCAGCAAGCGGGCGTTGATAAAGCGGCCCTGGACGTCGGTCCAAGTACGCGAAGTGTCGGCCTTTGCGGTGTTAAAGGGGGAGCCGCAAAGCAGGAGGGTAACCAAGCAAGCAAGGCGCTTGGTTGGTTTCATACGGGGGCTTTGATCGTTTTTACTTATGTGACCGTCAAGCAGATTTTATTTTTACGTGCTTATGCCGATAGAAGGGTTTCGCATAGGGCGAGTAAGCGGGCGCGCAGGGGCTCGCTGCGGGCGGTGAAGGCGCGTTGTTGGCGTTCGTACTCCATGCGGCCCTCCGGGGTTTCGATGGGAATCGGTGCAAAGCCCAGTGCCGCGAGATCGTAGGGGCTGGCGCGCATATCAAGTTCGCGCAAATCGCGGGCCAGCGCAAAACAGTCTGCCAGCAAGTCGCTGGGAGTGAAGGGAGACAGTTTGGATGCCCATTTATAAAGGTCCATGTTGGCGTGCAGGCAGCCGCGTTGCTCGTGTTCGCTAAGGGTGGCGCGTTCGGGTTGGTACTTGTTGAGCGGTCGGGCAGGGGTGGTGAAAAATCGGAAGGCGTCGAAATGGGTGCAACGCAGCGGTTGGCTTTCGACGATGCGGGCCAATTCTTCGGGCGGGAAGCGCAGGGGATAGGCGTTGTGGCGCACCTCATCGGGGGTTTGGCGGTACACCATGGCCCATTCGTGCAGCCCGAAGCAGCCAAAGGCCGGCGCGCGCGTTGCGGTGGCGGCAAGCAGGTCGCGGATCCAGATGAGGGATGTGCGACGTTTGGCTGGCAGGCTTGAGCGATCGAGGCGGACGCCTGCGGGGGTTTCGCGGTATTCGGGCCAGCGGAGGAATTCGCGGGCCGATTCACCGGCGAGGATGACGTTGGGGCCCGGGTGCCATTGGCGCAGCCAGGAGGCGCGGAATGAGTAGTAGGTGAACAGAAAATCGTAGACTGGGTGTTTTTCGCCGCGTGAGGCGCGGGCGAGGTGTGGG
Source organism: Rariglobus sp. (assembly GCA_044338095.1). Classification (GTDB taxonomy): domain Bacteria; phylum Verrucomicrobiota; class Verrucomicrobiia; order Opitutales; family Opitutaceae; genus Rariglobus. The sequence continues at coordinate 1,534 of JBIIMH010000276.1, forward strand.
TCCGCCCAAAGCGCCACGCGTTCTTGGTGGGCTCGCTGCTGGGAGCGCCAGACGGCTTCTGGCAGCAGCTGGGGCGGCGATACATCAAGAGCGGCGGGGGCGCTGATTGAAGGCGGGCGGGACGCGATGGAGTGGAGCATTTAAGGGGAGTCGTGCGACGCGACTTGGCCGTATTGGGGAGGGCCCACTTCCGTGTGTGCTGGATCGAACGCGGACGGCACGGAGGTCGTCCCTCCGGGGGGAAGCAGGTTTGGGTTTTAGCCGGACTTTAGGGAATTGAGTGACGGCTTAATCCAATGAGGAGCACGAGTATGAGAACGACTGCCGCAGTGGGGGGGCGATCAGGGGATGCGCAACTTGGTGCCGGGGGCGAGATTGTCGGGGTTGCGGATGACCTCGCGGTTGGCTTCCAGGATGTCGTTCCAGCGGGCGGGGGTGCCGTAATATTGTTTCGCGATACGCGAGAGGGATTCGCCGGGGTTGACCTTGTGAAAGCGGGCGGGAGCCACCGCTGGCACCTCCAGTTTAACCACCGGGGGCTGCGCGACTGGGGCCGCAGGCCGGGCGGGTGGCAGGTTCAGCGAGATCGTCGGGAATGATGGGGCCGGGCGCGAGGGGGTGGTGCCAGCGGGGAGACTGCCGACCAGGGCCAGGCGGGTTTTGGCCTGCTGGAGCTCGATGGCGGAGGCCTCTGCGGTGGCTTGGGTCTGCCGCAGTTGGTCACGTGTGGTAACGAGTTCGGCCGTGACTGCGTCCACCGTTTTTCGGGCGTCGGCCAAGCCGAAGGCAGCTGCGGCGGCGGCGGTGCTTTGTTCGGCTGCGGTGCGGTGGGCGGCCGCGAGTTGGGCGCGCAGGTTTTCGGTCTCGGCGGCGGCAGCCGAGGCGGAGGCCGCTTGCGGGCGCAGGGCGTTGAGTTCGCTCGTCGCAGCGGCGAGTTTGGAGCTTAGGGCGATGCACTCGTCGTTGATGCTGGCCAGCGCGGTCTGGAGGCGGGTGATCTCGGATTGTTGCAAGGTGAACGAGCGCAGGGCGGCGGCCAGTTGGGTGTCGGCGGTCGCCTTGGCTTTTTCGAGTTCTGCCAAGCGCGCGGCGGACTCAAGTTCGGCCTGGGAGACTTGCGCGGGCATGGGCGTCTGGGCGGGCGCGTTCGGGGTGCGGGCTTCGCGCAGGAGGTCCTGGACCGCAACGAGGTCGGCGGTGATCAAGCTGATGGTTTTGCGGGCTCCGGCTAGGTTTTCGACCGCTTGGGTCAGGCCGGTGCGTTGCTCTTCGATGGTGGTTTGGGCGGTGGCGAGTTGAGTGCGCAGGGACTCAAGTTCGGCGGCGGCCGCGGGCGGAACGGCAGGGGCCTTGGCGGCGGTAGCGGCGGCTTGGAGCTGGGCGATTTGGCTACGCAGGCCGGCGACCTCGGCGGTTTGGTCAAGGGCGGTGCGTTGTTCGGCGAGCGTGCGCTGTGCGGCGGTGAGTTGGGCGCGCAGGGCTTCCAACTCCGAGGCGGACTGGGCGGCTGCGGATTGGGAGGCGGAGGCCGAGGTCGCGGCGGCCTGAGTGGCGGCGGATACCTGTGTGCGCAGAGTGGTTAATTCGGTGGCTGAGGCAGTTGCGGCGGATTGGAGTTGGGCGATTTCACTTCGCAGGCCGGCGGCTTCGGCTGTGGCTTGGGTGAGTTGGGCGGTGAGTTGGGTCTGGGCCTGATCGCGGGACTTGAGCGTCTCGGCGAGGCGATCGCGCTCGGACTGAAGGGCTGTCAGGCTGCCGGAGGCGAGGGATGCGGCGTCGACGCGGGCCTGCAGGGCGGTGATTTCTGCGTGTTTGGCGGCGAGCTCGGTCTGGGCGGTGGTCGCGAGTCGGTTGGCTTCGGTAAGGCGAGTGGTGAGGGCTGCCAGCTCGGCTTCTAGGGCCTTGACCGTGGCGGCCAGTGGGGCGGGGGCGGCAGGGGGCACCGGGTTGGCGGCGGCCTCTTTGGCGGCGGCGAGCTCGGCGGTGGCGGTCTTGAGCTGGGCAGCGGCGGTGCGGCGTTCCGCGGCGGCGAGTTGAGCGGCGGCCTTGAGGTTGCCTGCCTCTGTTTCGGCGAGAGCCTGGGCTCGGCGGGCGGCGGCGACGTCGTTACTGAGGCGCTCGAGTTTTTCGCGCTGCGCGTTTACTTCGGCTGTGGACTTGGCGAACTTGGCGCGCAGCTCAGCGAGTTCATTGGTCGTGGCGCTGGCGGAGATCTGAAGCTGATCGCGCT
>JBIIMH010000010.1:0-13278 GCA_044338095.1 Rariglobus sp.
CCCGGGATCAGTTTTTGGCGGTGATGTCGTAAGGTGCCTTTTTCAGGGCCGACTAAACTAGAGCCCGTTCAGAGCCCATTTTAACCCTCTACCAAACGAAACGAGCCAGACCCAAACGTGACATGGGAAAACAAAAAGCCCGCTCGCAACTTTTGTTACGGGCGGGCTTTAGAGCTAATAAAATTGGGTGCAGGGGTTGGATTCGAACCAACGACCTTCAGGTTATGAGCCTGACGAGCTACCGGGCTGCTCCACCCTGCAATAAGTGGGAAGGGCAGACCATCACCGCCGCTCGCGCTCTGTCAACGGCCTTTTTCTAAAAAACGAATTCTCCGCTTGCCAGCCCTCCCGCCGCCCTCTGTTGTCTGCCGCTCCTTCGCCCATCACGGGCGCAGGAAAACCAAACAACAACCAGCATCTCTCGATCGCAAGGCGGCCCTCTGGCCGACCTGTGTTTCAGGCAGATAACATAGATCAACTCCCATGAACGTAACTCCCAAGGACCTCCTCGACGCCGGCGTACACTTCGGCCACCAGACTAAACGTTGGAACCCGCGCTCCAAGCCCTACGTCTTCGACCACCGCCAGGGCATCACCATCATCGACCTCGGCAAGACCCACGAGCTGCTCCAGAAGGCTTACACTTTCCTTGAGGAAACCGTCGCCGGCGGCGGCAACGTGCTCTTCGTTGGCACCAAGCGCCAGGCCCAGGAAATCGTCCGCGAGGCCGCTATCGCCACCCACCAGCCTTTCGCTGTTGACCGTTGGCTCGGCGGAACCCTCACCAATTTCGCCACCGTCAAAAAATCCATCGCGAAGTTCAAGAAGTTCCAGCAGCTGGAAGCTTCCGGCGAACTGGCCAAGCTCTCCTCCAAGGAAGAGTCCGCCATCAAGCGCGAGATGGTGCGCATGAATAAGAATTTCTCCGGTATCGTCGACATGGCGAACCTGCCTTCAGCCGTGTTCGTCCTCGACGCCCACCAGGAAGCCATCGCCGTCGCCGAAGCCAAGCGCCTCGGTATTCCTTGCGTCGGCCTGGTCGACACCAACTCCGACCCCACCCAGCTCGCCTACCCGATCCCCGGTAACGACGACGCCGTGAAGTCGATCCGTATCATCGTCGACACCGTGATCGAGGCCGTTCAGAGCGGTCTGGCGCAGCGCGACAGCCGCCGCAACACCCGCGGTCAGGCCGACCTGCGCGCCGTCTCCTCCGAGATGGCCGTCTCCGTCGGCGCCACCAACGAAGACGGCGAAGTCGACCTCTCCAAGGTCTCCATCCCGTCCTCCGTCGAGGTCTCCGAGGCCGACATCGCCGCTTCCGCCAAAAAGAGCGCCGCCACCCCTCGCAAGAAGGTCGCCGCTCCCAAGGCCTAATCGCCCTCTGTTTATCTAAAAATGAGCACTCCCATCACCGCCCAACAAGTCAACGACCTGCGTGGCCAAACCGGCGCCGGTCTCATGGACTGCAAGCGCGCGCTTGTTGAAACCAACGGCAACTTCGAAGAGGCCGTCACCATCCTTCGCAAAAAGGGTGCCGCTTCCGCCGCCAAACGCGCGGATCGCGAAGCCAAAGAAGGCCTCATCGAGAGCTACATCCACGTCGGTGGCAAAGTTGGCGTCATCATCGAGGTCAACTGCGAGACCGATTTCGTCGCCCGTAACGACGACTTCAAAGCCCTCGTTCGTAACCTCGGCATGCATATCGCCGCCGCCAACCCGATCTGCGTTTCCCGCGATCAGGTTCCCGAGGCCGATATCGCCGTCGAGCGCGACATCGCCGCCGCCCAGGTTGCAGGCAAGCCGCCCGCCGCCGTGCAGAAGATCGTTGAAGGCAAACTCGAGAAGTATTTCGCGACCGTCGCGCTTCTCGATCAGCCCTTCGTGAAGACCCCCGAGAAAACCATCAAGGAGATCCTCACCGAGGCGATCGCCAAGACCGGCGAGAACATCCAAATCCGCCGCTTCGTCCGTTACCAGCTCGGCGCGTAAACCGTCCCGCTATACACGCAGCAATCCTCCAAAGCACGCCGGTTTTCCGGCGTGCTTTTTTGTGTCCCGTGCGGCCGTTTCAGTCTCCCTTCTTCACCATGAAAGTCACCAAGGGCCAAATCTTCAATCGGGGCATTACCCACTGCTGCCCCAACTGCGGCGCCAATAAACTGTTCAAGGCCGACTCGTTTTTCGCGCTTAACCCCGAGTGCCCGGATTGCGGCCTGAAAATCGAGCGCGACGAGGGCTTTTTCCTCGGCTCCATGTCGCTCAACTACGCCGTCACCACCGTGGGATTTTTATTTCCTGTGCTGATCCTCTATCTGGTTGGCGCGCTGTCGGGCATGGTTGCGGCGGTGACCGCCGGAGTCGGGGCAATCGGATTTCCGGTTCTCTTTTATCGGTCTTCGCGCAGCTGGTGGCTGATGAGCTATTACTTTTTCCTGCCGCACCATCTTCCGGCCAACCGAGGGGCTGCCCCCGTCAACGAGGACGAAAACCAGTAACCAGCCCGGCACCATTTATCCTGGGCTCGTAGCCGCAAAAAGTAGCGCAGACTTCCAGTCTGCTCCGCGTCGAAAATGCAGGCTGGAAGCCTGCGCTACGTCAGCCCAACTGCGCACGCCATGCTGCCGACCATGCCTCAGTCAAAGACCACAGTCTTGTTGCCGTAAACCAGTACGCGGCTTTCCAAGTGCCAGCGAACGGCTTGGGCGAGCACGATTTTCTCTAAATCGCGCCCCTTGCGCACGAGATCCTCGACGCCATGCCGGTGCGTCACCCGCGTCACGTCCTGCTGAATGATCGGGCCGTCATCGAGCACTGCAGTCGCGTAATGGGCGGTCGCGCCGATCAGTTTGACTCCGCGTTCTGCTGCTTGGTGATAAGGGCGGCCGCCGGCAAAGGCCGGTAAAAACGAGTGGTGAATGTTGATCACCGGGCGGGCGAATTTTTTAAGGAAATCCTCCGACAACACCTGCATGTATCGGGCGAGAATCACCAGCTCGACATCGAGCGCCTGCAGGAGCTCCAGTTGTGCGGCTTCCCCTTCCGGCTTGGTCGCCGATGTCACCGGGATGACATGAAAAGGCAGGCCATAACCCCGCGCCGACGCTTCCAGTTCACGATGATTGGAGACAATCGCCACGAGCTCACAGGCGTAATCGCCCGACTTCCACCGCAGCACGAGGTCGTGGAAACAGTGGTCAAACTTGGAAACAAAAATCGCCACGCGCGGGCGATGGCTGGAGGCGGTCACCCGCGCCTGCATGCCGAGCGAAGCGGCGAAGGAATGGAAGCCCGCCGTGTCGGCCGAAGCGGCACCGTGGGAAGGAACCCACTCGACGCGTTGAAAGAAGATCCCCGCCTCCATGTCACGGTGCTGGTCGGCATGGAGGATGTTGCCCCCACGCTCGAAAATCCAGCCCGCCACCCGCGCCACCAAACCCGGCTGGTCCGGACCATGCAACAGGGCGACGAGAGTGGCGGCGGGGGCGGCGGACGACATGAAGCAGGGTTAACTTAGACGGTGGCGACGTTGCCCACGTAGCTCTGAATGGGGCGCACCCCGACGCGCTTGTTCTTGAGCGCCTGAATGCCCTGAACGGCCGCCTTCGCGCCTGTCATGGTGGTCATGATACACACGCTGTGGGTGTAGGCGGCCTGGCGAATCGTGTTCTCGTCCTTGCGCGGAATCATTCCGCCGGGCGTGTTGATCACGAGCTGGATCTGGCCGTTCTTGATCATGTCCACGGCGGTCGGACGGCCCTCGTCGATCTTGCAGAGGCGGTTAACCGCGACGCCGTTGGCGGCAAGGTGGTCGGCCGTGCCGCTGGTCGAGTAGATGGCGAAGCCGAGTGCCGAGAGGTTGCGGGCGAGCTCGACGACGTTGGCCTTGTCGGAGTTTTTCACCGAGAGGAAGGCGTTGCCCTTAACCGGCAGGCCGGGTTTGGCGGCGGCTTGTGCCTTGGCAAAAGCGATGCCCAGATCCTCGTCGAGACCCATGACCTCGCCGGTCGAACGCATCTCAGGCGAGAGCGTGATCATGGCACCGGGGAAGCGCACAAACGGGAAAACCGCTTCCTTCACGCACCAGTGCTTGGGGGTTTGTTCGCGGGTGAAACCGAGCTCGGCGAGCTTTTTGCCGGTCATGACCTTGGCGGCGAGTTTGGCCAAAGGAACGCCGATCGCTTTAGCGACGAAGGGCACGGTGCGGGAGGCGCGCGGGTTGACCTCGAGGATGTAGAGCTGGTTATCCTTGATGGCGAACTGCACGTTCATGAGGCCGATCACCTTGAGCGCCTTGGCAAGGGCGTAGGTGGCCTGGCGAACGGTGTTGAGCATCTCCTTCGACAGGGTGTGCGGAGGCATGACCATCGAGGCGTCACCGGAGTGCACGCCGGCGAACTCGATGTGCTCGAGCATACCGCCGATGACCGAGGTCTCGCCGTCGCTGATGCAGTCCACGTCGAGCTCGATGGCGTCTTCGAGGAACTTGTCGATGAGCACGGGCTTGCCGGGCATGACGTCGAAGGCCTGACGCACGACGTCGCGGAACTCCTGTTCGCTGTAAACGATGAACATGCCGCGGCCGCCGAGCACGAAGCTGGGGCGCAACAGCACGGGGAAGCCAATCGCGTGGGCGGCAGCGAGGGCGTCCGCCTCATTGAGCGCGGTGCGGTGCGCGGGGGACTTCAGGCCGGTCGTCTCCAGGATGGCGGAGAACAGCTTGCGGTCCTCGGCGGCCTCGATCGATTCGGGCGAGGTGCCGATGATGTTAACGCCATTGGCCTTGAGCGCGGTGGCGAGGTTGAGCGGGGTTTGGCCGCCGAACTGCACGATCGCACCGTCGCACTTCTCTTGTTGGTAAACCTCAAGAACGTCCTCGAGGGTGAGCGGCTCGAAATAGAGGCGGTCAGAAGTGTCGTAGTCGGTCGAAACGGTTTCAGGGTTGGAGTTAACCATGACCGTCTCGAAGCCGATTTCGCGCAGGGCGAAGGAGGCGTGGACACAGCAGTAGTCGAACTCGATGCCCTGGCCGATGCGGTTGGGGCCGCCGCCGAGGATCATGATCTTCTTCTTGCCGTTGGTCGAAGGCACGACCTCGTTTTCGTCGCCGTAGGAGGAATAGTAATACGGGGTAAACGCCTCGAACTCGGCCGCGCAGGTGTCGACGAGGCGATAGGTGGTGTTGATGCCGCGGGTCTTGCGCTCGGAGCGCACGCTGCCGAGGTCGCTCTTGAAAAAGTGCGCGAGCTGCACGTCGGAAAAGCCAAATTGCTTGGCGCGGCGGAAGGCCTCCGGAGTAACCGTGGCGAGGGTGGACTTCTTGAGCTCCTGCTCCATGTCAAAGATCTCCTTGAGCTGGATGAGGAACCAAGGGTCGATCTTGGTGAGATCGAAAACTTGATCGCAGGTGTAGCCGGCCAGGAAAGCGTAGCGGATGTAGTAAACGCGCTCGGCGTTGGGCGTGGCCAGCTTGCTGCGGATGGTCTTGTCGTCGGGCAGTTCGTCGCCACCCCATTTGCCGCCGCCGCCGCCGAAGCCGCGCGCGCCGGTTTCGAGCGAGCGCAGGCACTTTTGGAACGACTCTTTAAACGTGCGCCCGATGGCCATCGCCTCACCGACGGACTTCATCGCCGAGGTCAGCGTGGCGTCGGCGTCGGGGAATTTCTCGAAGGTGAAACGAGGGATCTTGGTGACGACGTAGTCGATGGTCGGCTCGAAGCTGGCGGGCGTCAGGCGCGTGATGTCGTTGCGCAGTTCGTCGAGGGTGTAACCGACGGCGAGCTTGGCGGCGATCTTGGCGATGGGGAACCCGGTGGCCTTTGAGGCAAGTGCGGAGGAGCGCGACACGCGGGGGTTCATCTCGATGACGACCTGGCGGCCAGTCTTCGGGTCGAGGGAAAACTGGATGTTGGAGCCACCGGTTTCGACGCCGATTTCGCGGATAACGGCGAAGGAGGCGTCGCGCATGACCTGGAATTCCTTATCGGTCAGGGTCATTGCCGGTGCGACCGTGATGGAGTCGCCGGTGTGCACGCCCATTGGATCGAAGTTCTCAATCGAGCAGATCACCACGCACTGGTCCTTGTGGTCACGCATGACCTCCATCTCGTATTCTTTCCAGCCGAGCAGACACTCCTCGACGAGAACCTCGTGGACAGGCGAGAGGTCGAGACCGCTGGTGACGATGCGCTCGAATTCCTCTTTGTTGTAGGCAATACCGCCACCTTGGCCGCCCATGGTGAAGGACGGACGGATGATCAGGGGATAATTGCCAAGGGATGCGGCAGCATCGCGGGCAGCCTCCATGGACTTGACGGTTTTGGAGCGGGCGACGTCGAGGCCGATCTTGATCATGGCCTGCTTGAAGAGCTCGCGGTCCTCGCCCTTGTTAATGGCGTCGGGCTTGGCGCCGATCATCTCAACGCCGTGTTTTTCAAGGATACCGGCCTTGAAGAGCTCCATCGAAAGATTGAGCGCGGTCTGACCACCGAGGGTCGGGAGCAGAGCCGAGGGCTTCTCGACCTCGATGATTTTTTCAAGGCTGTCCACCGTGAGCGGCTCGATGTAGGTCACATCGGCGAACTCCGGATCGGTCATGATGGTGGCCGGATTGGAGTTAACCAAAATAACGCGGTAGCCCTCCTCGCGGAGCGCTTTGCAGGCCTGGGTGCCGGAGTAATCAAACTCGCAAGCCTGGCCGATGACAATAGGACCGGCGCCAATAATGAGGATGGACTGAAGATCGGTACGTTTAGGCATGGACGTGAATGCCAGCGAGGTTGCCCCGCCTCCGTGCCGGGGCAAGCGGAAAGGCGGCGCGATCCGACATCTCCCCGGCGAAAAAAATCGCGGGTAAACACCCCCGTCCCAACCACCTTAGCTCGTCAACCGAAGTTGCTCGACCCCAAGGATCTTGGCGGCCGCATCGCGGTCGCCTTTACATGCGTTGAGCACCATCTCGACGTACTGCCGCTCTTGGACCGCAAGGAAGTCGGCAAGCGCGGGCCAATCTTTGACCTCCTTGAGTCGCAACGGAAGCTGCTCGGCCCCCACCATGCGAACCGAGGTGGTCGCGGCAATTTTGGTGATCGTCTGCCCCAACTCGGACAGATTTCCCGGCCAATGGTAGGCTTGTAACACCTCGAGCGCATCCGGCGTAAACTCAATCAGGTTGGCCTCGAAGGAGGGGTTGGATGCCGTCCCCAAAAAATGCTTCACCAGTAGCGGCACGTCCTCGATACGGTCGCGCAATGGAGTCAGCACAACCGGGAGTGACGCGACGCGGTAGAACAACTCATCGTTAAAACGCCCCTCGTCGGTGAGTTTATCGAGATCCTCGGTGGTTGTGCAAATCAGCCGGAATCCATGCGACGTGTTGCGCAACACGCCCACCAATTCCTGCTGTGTGGCAAGATCCAGCCCATGCAAATTTTGCAACAACAGGGTACCGCCCCGGGCCTTGTCCACCCAGGCCCCACCAGCACCATTACTCCCGAGCAAACCTACACGTAATTCTGAGGCTGAACTCAGCGCGCAATCAATGCGTACCAAGGGCGCTTCAGGAGCACCGCCACCAGCGTGTAAGATTTCCGCCACCGTTGTACGGCCTGTGCCGGCCTCGCCTTGCAAAAGGACGGGCGTGCGCACCGTGGCGAGCTTCTTCACCTGCTGGATAAGCCGCTTATTTGAAGCGCCTTGCCCAATCAAGCGGTGATCCACATCCAACGCCTTGACGAAGGGCGCCGATGCAGCACTGGCTCGCTCGGCAGTGACCTGCCGGAACGCCACCCCGCGCTTGAGCGTGGCGATCAACTCGTCCACGCGAAATGGCTTCTGCATGTAGTCAAACGCCCCGAATTTGAGCGCTTGTATCGCGCTTTCGGTGCTCGCGTAGGCGGTCATGATGATAATGATCGCACTCGGATCGTAGGCCTTCAATTGCTTCAGCAACGTGATGCCGTCCATCGGCTTCATGTCGATATCCGCCAGCACCAGATCGAACCGCTCCACCTTGTAACGAGCCAACGCCTTCTCGCCGTCAGTCGCAAACGCAGTGATAAACCCGGTGGGCTGAATCACGGCCTCCAACATTTCATGAATGGAGAGCAAGTCGTCGACGATGAGAACGGAGGACATGAATAAAGGGCGCGAGTTTCGGTATTAAAGCGCAGAAGGCAAGTTATAGCACTTACTCCAAGCCGCCCGCCACCGCACCCAGTTTGAATATCGGCAAAAACATGGCCATCACGATTCCGCCCACCACGACGCCAAGGAAAACGATCAAGAGCGGCTCGATCAGCGAGGTCAGCGAGGCGACGGTGGCCTCACTCTCCGTGTCATAGAAATCAGCGATCTTGTTCATCATGCCATCCACATTACCCGTAGATTCACCGGCCTTGACCATGTGCTTCATCATCGGGGGGAAAAACGGATTGATCGCCAATATCTCCGAAACCTGGCCGCCCTGGCTAACATGTTTGGCAACCTCGATGCAGGCGTCCTCGATTTGCACCTTGTCGCTGGCCGCCGAAACGATTTCGAGCGTCCGCAAAATCGGCACGCCGGAACGCATCAGAGTCGCGTACGTGCGGCAAAAACGCGAAAGCGCGATCTTGTGAATCAACGAGCCAAAAATCGGCGCCCGCATCAGGCCCACGTGCCACATGCGTCGCCCCCGGGGGGTGGAGATGAATTTAGTAAACGTCCAGTAGGCAGCGCCAGCCCCCGCCAAAAGGTAAAAGAAGTTGGCCTTCAGGAAATCGCTCAAGTCAATGAGCATCTGGGTCGGCGCAGGCAGCTTGGCCCCGAAGTCGGCAAACATGGCCGCAAACACCGGAATCACGAAAATCAAGAGGACGTTGACCAACGCCACCGCCAAGCCGATGACCGCGATCGGGTAGGTCATGGCCGACTTGACCTTTTTGGTGAGCTTCACCGTGGACTCAAAATAGACCGCCACCTTGCTGAGAATTTCCGCCAACGCACCCGACGCTTCGCCCGCCTCGACCATTGAGGTAAACAAGGAGTTGAACGACCGCGGAAACTTCTTCACCGCCGAAGAAAAGGAATTACCCGAGGAAATATCCATGCGCACATCGCGGATGATGATGCGGAAAACCGGATCCTCCGTCTGATCTTGAAGCGCCTCGAGACACTGCACCAAAGGCAAACCTGCATTCAAAAGGGAGGACAGCTGCTGGGTGAAGATGGCCAGTTCACCGAGGGGCAACTTGTACTTGGAAGCCTTTTTTTCATACGCCTTCTGCTTGGCGAGGGCCTGCGATGCCAAAAAACCCTGCTTTTTACCCCTTGTTCCAGCCGCAGGTGCCACTTTTGCGCTATGCCCCGAGGATGCCGACGTAATGAAAGCCATTGCGTGTTCAAACTAGCCTCCTGACCACGCCTACCACAACTCATTTTCGCCTCTGAGCGCGTAAAACACTTCGAATAAATCGGGCGCTATATCGAGCACACCCAAGCCAAGGCTTGACCCGCACGCCTACTGCTGCGGAAACTCCTCCGTGATATCACTGCGGTCGTAGTTTAGAGGTAAAACTCCTTCCTTCCAAGTAGGTGTCCCGGGTTCGATTCCCGGCGACCGCACCAAATCACCGGGCTAACGCAAGCGCACCAAGCGCTCAACCGGCTTCAACCGCCGAATCAGCAGCTTCACCCCGCGGTGCCCGCGTCACCAGCTAACGCCCAGCGCCGACTAAAAGGCCGCCGGATCACGCGTGATGCCGACCACCTTGACCTGCACGCGGCCGATTTCACCAACACCGAGGTTCTCCTTGAAAATTTCCGCCAACTCCTGGGTGAGGTAACCTTGGATCGCGTCGAGCTTGGCGTTCGGGCGCACCGTAAGGCGCAGCGTCACGGTAAACTTGCCACCTCGGCGCCCCACGGTTGCCCGAGCCGTGGCTACACCCCGAAGTTGCTCGCAGCAGGTTTCGATCAGTCGGTGCAAGGCATGGCGCGAAATTCGCAGCTCACCCTGGTCGTTGGTGACCAGCGTCACCGAGGCCGGCGGGCGCAAGAAAAGCAACAAGACCAACAACGACAACGCGCTCCCAATGAGCACGTACTGCGTTGCCGTGAAATCGAAAAACTCAATGGGGATCATCGCGAAAGGCGCCGCAGCTTAGTCGGTCGCCGGGGCCTCGGGCCACAGGTCCTCGCCCTTGTCGGCGGCCTCAGCGGGATCATGCGGCAGGCGCACGCCCTCGATGATGACGTCGACCTTGGCCACGTTTTTCTCGGTCATCGCGATCACCTGCTTGCGCACCGCAACCTGAACGTCGTAGGCAGTTTTGGCGATTTCCGCGCCGTACTTGATGATCACCCGCAGCTCGATCGCGTAGGTGTCGGAGTCGGTCTCGTTCACCCGGACTCCGCGGTGGTCGGACTCGCGACGTTTGCTAAAAAGCTCGCTCAGTCCATCGACGATCCCGCCACCGACGCCGGCAACCCCGGGAACTTGGAGCGCCGCGAGCCGCACGATGCTGGCCACTACATTGTGGTTGATCTTAATCTCGCCGAGCTCCGGCTGGTCGTCGAAGCGGGACGTTGGAATGAACTCGGAGGATTGCATGGTATAAATGATAACTTAAATGCCCTTTCACGCTAAGGAGGCAAGGGCGGCTGCGGACTTGCGTTAAAAAAACTCCCGCATCAGGCGGCACCTGGCGGGAGCGCAACCGGCTCAACCCCAGCCCGTTCTCAGGTGAACAGGTCGGTGGGGGTGCGGGCGAAGAAGTCCTCCATGTAGGCGGTGGTCGCCTTGCCTTCGATGAAGGTCGGGTCGCACATGATCGCCTTATGGAGCGGGATGGTGGTCTTGACGCCACGGATGAGATACTCGCTAAGGGCGCGGTAGGTGCGCTGAATCGCTGTCGGGCGATCGCGGCCGTAGCAGATGAGTTTACCGATCATCGAGTCGTAATAGGGCGGGATGTTGTAGCCCGAGTACGCATGCGAATCGACGCGCACACCGTGGCCGCCGGGGGCGTAATACAACCCGATGGTGCCCGGCGAGGGCACGAAGTTGCGCGCCGGATCTTCCGCATTGATGCGGCACTCGATGGCGTGCTTCTCAAATTTGATATCGGCCTGGTCGAAGGCGATTTTCTCGCCGTTGGCCACCAGTATCTGCTGTTTGATCAGGTCGATTCCGGTGCACTCCTCGGTCACCGGATGCTCCACCTGAATGCGGGTGTTCATCTCAATGAAGTAAAAGTTACCCTTGGCATCGACGAGGAACTCGATGGTCCCGGCATTCTCGTATTCAGCTGCCTCAGCGGCTTTTACGGCGCACTTGGCCATCTTTTTGCGCAAGTCGGGAGTCAGGAACGGGGACGGGGACTCCTCAATGAGCTTTTGGTGGCGGCGCTGAATCGAGCAATCGCGTTCGCCGAGGTGCAGCACCTTGCCATGGCTGTCGGCCAAAATCTGGAACTCGATGTGGCGGGGCTTCTCGATGTAACGCTCAATGTAAACCGAGCCGTTGCCGAAGGCCTTTTCCGCCTCGTTGCGGGCAACATGGTACTCCTTGGCGAAGGAGATGTCGTTGTGGGCGATGCGCATACCGCGACCGCCGCCGCCGGCGACCGCCTTGATGATGACCGGATAACCAATCCGGCGCGCCACCTTGACCGCCTCGGTCTCGTTGTCGACCGGGCCGTCCGAACCGGGAACCGTGGGAACGCCGGCTTTTTTAACCGTGTCCTTGGCCACGGCCTTGTCGCCCATCATCGAGATGGTCTTCGACTTAGGTCCGATGAACTTGATGTTGCACGATTCGCACTGCTGGGCGAACTTGGCGTTTTCCGACAAAAAGCCGTAACCCGGATGAATCGCATCCACATCGGCGATCTCGGCGGCAGCAATGATACGGTCCGCACGCAAATAGCTGTCCGCTCCGCGCGGACCGCCAATGCAGATCGCCTCATCCGCCAGCTGGACGTGCAGGGACTGCACATCGGCCTCGGAGTAAACGGCGAGGGTCTTAATACCGAGCTCGCGACAAGCGCGGACAATGCGGAGGGCGATTTCACCGCGATTGGCGATGAGGATTTTTTGGATCATCAGAAATATGGGTAATAAATAAACCGCTGATCCGCACTAAAATGCGCCAATATTAATCGGCGAAGTCAGTCACGATCAGCGGTTCGGATGGAGGAGGGACGACGACGAAACTCAGGCGGTCTTAACCTTAAAGAGCTTCTGGCCGTATTCGACGGGCTGGCCGTTTTCGACGAGGACCTCGACGACAACGCCCTTCACCTCGGACTGGATCTCGTTCATGATCTTCATCGCTTCGATGATGCAGACCACCGAGTTCTCGACGACCTTGGTACCGTTTTCCGCGTAGGGCTTACTCTCGGGCGAGCCGGAGCGGTAGAACGTGCCGACCATCGGCGACTTAATGTAAACAATGCTGGCGTCATCCGAAGCGGCGACCGGCGCGGCGGCAGGCGCCGGGGCTGCGGCAGGTGCCGGGGCGGGAGCGGCGTAAACCGCTTGAGCGGCGGGCGCTTCGGCTGCACGACTGCTGCTGACCACCGGCAGCCCATTGGCACCCCGGCGGATCTTCAACTTAAAGCCCTCTTCCTCGACCGCAAATTCGGTCAGTTCGGAGCGCGTCATGAGGTCGATGATTTGTTTGATCTGTTTAAGGTCCAAGGTGTGCTTTGGTTAAGTGAAATTGACGTGACGTTTTCTATCCTGAACGGCCACTTTGAAATGGAACCAGCCGGATTGTGCAATACTTCATTTTAAACCCCAAAATACGCATAATTTGCCCTAAAAACCGCACTCAAACCGGCTTTTTAAGGGATTTTCATGCATGCGCGTAAGTCGGCCATGGGGGGTGCGCCCCATAAAATCGGCCGAAGAAAAAAGCCCGTTTTACCTGTAAAACCAGGCTGATTCCGGCCCTAAAATGGGCATTTTGGTGAAGAAACGCCCTTTTATCCCCTTCCCTGCCAAAATCCAGCGTTTAGCCGACGCGGGTGAGCGCCAAATCGCTCCACTCCCCCATGACCCGGCTGGCGATTTTCCAAGCCGGCACCGTCTGCGCAAACACCGCCCGAACCTTCTCCAATTCAATGGCCAAAATTCCGCTCAAGACCAAGGTGCCGCCGGGCGCCACTGCACCGACCAACTCGTTGGCGAAGCGCATGAGCACGTCGGCCTGAATGTTCGCCAAAACCACCTCGGCTTGGCGCCCACCGGCCAAGCCGCTGACCAAGTCGCCGGTAAAGAAGTCCACCGCGCCGG
>JBIIMH010000277.1:0-3738 GCA_044338095.1 Rariglobus sp.
CCACTTGTGGCGATCCATTTCGATGATGCTATCAAGGTGGACCTGCTCTCCGCTGGGTCCGGTGATCATGTCGCCATCGGCGCGTACACTGCGACGGTGCTGAAGGATCACCCAGCCGACAAAAAAGAGCCCGCCTGCCCCCATCACTGCACCGATGTAGCGCTGAGCTGCGATGTCACCGGGCGTGCGTTTTTTGGGCACCAGGGGCTTGAGGTCCTTGGTGGCCGCATAGGCCTCCCAGGCGCGAATAACCGCAGGGTCTTTTCGATCTATTTCCTTATCGGCGGCCACGATTTCGCTGGTGATGACCTGGAGCTGCTCAAACCGGGATGCCTCGGCGGGCCAGGCAACAAAGCCGTCGTAGCAGAACCAGAGCGCGGAGCCATTGAGCATCATGGCCATAAAAATCATACGCTGGCGCCATTCCTTGGAGATTCGTGCATGGATGTTCATGGCAGCTGTATAAAGCGGCCTCCTCGGCAAAAGCAATTAGCGCCTGTCGGGTTGCTTAAAATGTAACCCCCCCCGCACTCACGCACATGGAAATGCGGAGCGCGGCCCTAAGTTTCGCGCTGAGCGTGAGCCTGCGCGTAGCCCTGAGCGTGAGCTCAGGGAAATGCCGTCAGCCTCAACTTGAACGCACTCGCCCTCTCTCGCCCTCTGTCACGCACTCGCCCTCGCCTTCGCCCGCGCCGAGAGCGTCAACGGCAGCAAAATCAGCAGCCCCACCAGGAAAAACCCGGCGTTCACCCCGATGGCAGCGCGATAGCCAAACCCGGTTACCAGCCAGCCAAACACCAACGGCCCGATCACACCCGCCAGTTTACCAAAAAAGCCCCAGTAACCAAAAAACTCCCCGCTGCGACCTTCCGGGGTCAGCGTCGCCACCACCGCTCGGGCCGACGACTGCAACGCCCCCATGCCCACTCCCGCCAGCGCGCTGATCGCATAAAACTCGGCCTTCGTATGACTCAAGGCAGCCCCCACGCACACCCCGATCCAGAGCAGAAGGGACAACACCAGTGGCAACTTTGCACCGCTGCGGTCCTGCATAAAACCAAAGCCAAACGCCCCCGCCACCCCCGCCAGTTGCAAGACCACAAACAGGCCGATCACCTCCGCTTCGCCCATGCCGATCACCTCGGTCGCGTAAAGCGCGGCAAAGGCCACCACCGCGAGCAGCCCCGACAAAAACAGCGTCAGCGCGACGAAAAACACCGCCAAGGTGCGGTGCTGTGGCAATTCCCGCTTGAGCTGCGCCAGCTGCCGCCAACCCAGGCTCAGCGCATTTTCACCCGGCAACAGCAGCCGTGGCTGGGCGCGCTCTCGCAGCAGCAGCAGCGTAGGTAAACTGGCCAAAAAGAAAAACGCCCCCGTCATCACAAAGGTCCACGGCACCCGTCCCTCCCCGCTGCGGATGATCAGCAAGGCCAGCACCAAGCTCAACAACCCGCCAAGGTAGCCAAAACTCCAGCCATAGCCGGAAATGCGCCCCACGTTGGCCGGGGTGCTGATCTCGGGCAGGAACGCCGCGCACAGGTTTTCGCTCAACGAAAAGGCAAGGTTGGCCAGCCCCACCAGAAGCAGCGCCAACACCACCTCGCCCGGCCCCACAAAATACAAGGCCGCCGTGGCCAGCGCACACAGCACCGCCGTGGCGATGAGGAAGGTTTTTTTGCGCGCCGTGACATCGGCGTACGCCCCCACAAACGGCGCCAGCACGAGAACCACAAGTTGCGAGGCGGCCAGCGCCGTGCCCCACCAACCGGCGGCGCGCGGGTCGTTTGCGGCGACCACTTTTTGAAAATAAACCGCGTAAACCACCGTGATGATAAGGGTGGTGAAAGCCGAGTTAGCGAAATCGAAGCAACACCAGCCCAGGATCTCACGTCGCTTAACCGGATACTGCGTGGCGGGTTGACTCATGTGCACGGCAGTGAACCCAGACGCGTGACGCCGCGCAAGAAGCGACAAGCCGACGAAACCACATCCCGTATTGTAACCTGGTTTCAACAAACCCGACTTGCACCATGGGGTCTTCAGCCCTTCATTAGCCGCCCTTAATCGCCTTTCCTGTGAACTCCTCCGAATCCTCACCTCCCTCGTTTTTTCGCCGCATGGCCACCGCCGTGACCCAGTGGATTGACTCAGATTATTGCCCCGGTGGCGCCGAAAAGATGCGCAACGAGCCCGACAAGGTCGATTGGGTCCGGGTCATGCCCTTCGTCGTGCTTCATCTGGGCTGCTTCGGCGTGCTGTGGACCGGCGTGAGTGCCTTTGCCGCTTGGGCCGCGGTATTCCTGTACTTTGTGCGCATGTTCGCCGTCACCGGCATCCACCACCGCTATTTTTCCCACAAAACCTACAGCACCAGCCGCTTCGGCCAGTTCCTCCTCGCGCTCTGGGCCGGTACCACGGTGCAACGCGGTTCGCTGTGGTGGGCCTACCATCATCGCCATCACCACCTGCACTCCGATGATCCGGAGGACGCACACTCCCCTCACGTACACGGTTTCCTCTGGTCGCACATCGGCTGGATCACCTCGCGCCGCAACTTCCCCACCGACTACTCCAAGATCAAGGACCTGGCCAAGTTCCCCGAGCTGGTCTGGCTCAACCGCTTCGATCTGGTCGTGCCGATCCTTTACGCCTTATCCATGTTCGGCCTCGGTGCGCTGCTGGAGCGCTTCGCCCCCGGCCTTGGCACCAACGGCTGGCAGATGGTGGTTTGGGGCTTCTTCGTAAGCACGACCGCACTTTTTCACGGCACCGCGTGCATCAACTCCATGGCCCACCTCATGGGCAACCGCCGCTACAAGACCGACGACGACTCGCGTAACAGCTTCATCCTGGCGATTATCTGTTTGGGTGAAGGCTGGCACAACAACCACCACCGCTACCAAAGTTCCACCCGCAATGGGTTCTACTGGTGGGAAATCGACCCGACTTACTACGGCCTCAAGATGCTCTCTTGGACGGGCCTGATCTGGGGCCTGAAGGACGTCCCCAAGTCGGTGCTTGAGGAAGGCATGCGCACCGAGCACGAGCGCTCGGTGGCCGCCGCGCAAGCCAGCACGCTGGCCCGCCCCGAGCACGCCTCGTCGCTGCGACACGTGTTGCCCGCCGCCGCCGCCATCGCGGTGGCCACGGTCAATGCCGCCAACACCGGCCTGCCAGCCAAACCGGAAAGCGCCGCCCACCACAAGGACGTCTCCGAACTCGCCCACGAGCTCAACCGCACGCCCCCGACCAAGCCCGAAGCCGGCAAGTAAGAGCAGCCAAAACCACTCCGCCGCGCCCAAACAATCGTTCTCGTTCTCTTAATCCTACTCGTTCTCCCTGCCGAACTCCGGAGCACCGAACAACGTCCAACGCCGCTCCGCCCGTTGAACGTTGGATGTTCAATGTTGGATGTTGAACGTTCTCCGCGCCCCCCCGTCCAACCGGGTGTGAGACCTTAACGGGTTGCGCACCCGGTTTCTTTTTTGTCTGCTCGCGCCTTTCTCTATGTCACGCCTCGCCATCATCGGAACCGGCATCGCCGGCATGGGTTCCGCCCACTTCCTGCACCGCCACCACGACCTCGCTCTTTTTGAGGCCAACGACTACGTCGGCGGGCACACCAACACCGTCGATGCGACCGAGCCCGGCACCGCGCGCCCCGTTCCCATCGACACCGGTTTCATGGTGTACAACGAGGTCACCTACCCTCTGCTCACACGCCTGTTTAACCAGCTC
>JBIIMH010000278.1:0-3732 GCA_044338095.1 Rariglobus sp.
AGCCGACGGCCGGAGAGGCCGAGGCGTCACGGCCGGCGTAGGTTGCCTTGCGGCCGAAAATCTCTTCGAGCTGCGGGGCGAGGAAGCTCCACGCACCGTTGTTCTGCGACTCCTCTTGGCACCAGATGAGTTTGGCCTTGGGGTGCGCCTTGGCGATTTCGGCGAGCTTGGCGGTATGGAGCGGATAGATCTGCTCGATGCGCACCAGCGCGGTGTCGGTGACGTTGTTGGCGGTGCGGTAGGCGTCGAGGTCGTAGTACACTTTGCCCGAGCAAAGAATCAGGCGCTTGGCCTGCTTGGGCGGCTGCGGATCGAGGATGATTTCTTCGAAACTGCCAGAGGTGAACTCGGCTATTTTGGAGGTGGCGGCGGGCAGGCGCAGGAGCGATTTCGGCGACATGACGATGAGCGGCTTGCGGAAGTCGCGTTTCATCTGGCGGCGCAGGGCGTGGAAGTAGTTGGCCGGAGTCGTGATGTTGGCCACCTGCATGTTGTCCTCGGCGCAGAGCTGGAGGAAGCGTTCGAGGCGGGCCGAGCTGTGCTCGGGACCTTGGCCTTCATAGCCGTGGGGCAACAGCAGAACCATGCCGCTCATGCGCTGCCATTTGGATTCGGAGGAGGCGAGAAACTGGTCGATCACGACCTGGGCACCGTTGGCGAAGTCGCCGAATTGGGCCTCCCAAATGCAGAGCATCTGGGGGTAATCGAGCGAGTAGCCGTAGTCGAAGCCGAGCACGGCGGCCTCGGAGAGCAGTGAGTTGTAAACACAGAAACGCTCCTGCTTCGCGTCGATGTTGAGCAGCGGGGTGTATTTTTCGCGGGTCTCGGAATCATAGACGACAGCGTGGCGGTGGCTGAAGGTGCCGCGTTCGCAGTCCTGGCCGGAAAGGCGCACCGGGCTGCCTTCGAGAAGGAGCGTGCCGAAGGCGAGGGCCTCGCCGAAGCCCCAGTCGATCGGGCCGCCGTCCTTGTGGGCCTGAACGCGCGTGTCCAGGAAACGTTTGATCTTGGGGTTGGCTTTGAAGTTGGCGGGAAGTTGGGTGATTCCGGTCACGACCTTGGCGAGGGCTTCGGCTGAGACGTGGGTGTCGACGTGGGTGTGGTTGTACCCGGGTTGGAAAATCGCGCTGGAGCCGGCGAACGGGCTGTTGGTTTTACCGGCGGCCTGGGTGGCGGCTTCGGCTGCTTTGGCCTTGGCGAAGGAGGCTTCCATCGCGGCGGTGTACTCTGCCTTGATGGCCTCGGCGCCGGCCTCGTTGAGCGTGTCTTCGCGAATCAGGCGCGCGGAATAGGGCGCGGAGATCAGGGGGTGCGCGGCGATTTTCTTGTAGAGCGTGGGCTGGGTGAAGGCGGGCTCGTCGGCCTCGTTGTGGCCGTGCCGGCGGTAGCAATACATGTCGATCACCACGTCGCGTTGGAATTTCACGCGGAATTCGAGTGCCAGGCGGGTGACGTAGCAGACCGCCTCGGGATCGTCGCCGTTCACGTGGAAGACGGGCGCTTCGATCATCTTGGCCACGTCGGTGCAGTAGCGCGTGGAGCGGGAATCGCTCGGCTGGGTGGTGAAACCGATCTGGTTGTTAATCACCAAGTGCACCGTGCCGCCAGTGCGGTAGCCGGGCAGTTGCGAGAAGTTGAGCGTCTCGGGGATGACGCCTTGGCCGGCAAACGCGGCGTCGCCGTGAATGAGGAACGGGCAGACGCGGCGGCGGTCGACGTCGCCACGGATGCGTTGGCGGGCGCGGGCCCGGCCCTCGACCACCGGGTTAACGATTTCCAGGTGCGAGGGGTTGGGGGTGAGGCGGACCTCGACCTTGTGCCCTGAGGCGGTGGTAAGCTCGGCCTCGTAGCCGAGGTGGTACTTTACGTCGCCGTCACCACCGACAGTGTTGGGGATGTAGTTTTCGGAGAATTGCTCGAAGAGCACCTCGAAGGGCTTGCGTAGGATGTTAGTGAGTACGCTGAGGCGGCCACGGTGGGCCATACCCATGACGAACTCCTCCACGCCGAGCTCGGGGGCGTATTCGATCATGGCGTCGAAGGCCGCGATCATGGTTTCGCCGCCTTCCAGCGAGAAGCGCTTCTGGCCGACGAAACGGGTGTGGAGGAACTTTTCAAACAGCTCGGCTTTGTGCAGGCGGCGCAGGATACGGATCTTTTGGTTGCGGGTGAAAGAGGGGCGGTTGTGGGCTTCCTCCATGCGCAGTTGCAGCCAGTCGCGGGCGTCGAGGTCCTGCATGTGCAGGTATTCTACGCCGATGTGGCCGCAGAAAATCTCGTTCAGCGAACTGATCAACAGGCGCAGCTTCATCTGGCCGCCGCCGCGGAAATTACCTACGGAGAACGACTGTTCGAGGTCGGCTTCAGTGAGCCCGAAGTGCTGGTAGTTGAGGCGCGGGAAGGGCGCGGGCGGGGGGCTGAGCGGGTCGAGGTGCGCCTGCATGTGGCCATGGGCGCGGTAGGCGTTGATCAAGCGCAGCACCTGGGCCTGTTTGTTGCTGTCGAGGACGTTGACCCCGGCGCTGGCGACGTTGGCCATGGCGGAGCCTTTGCTGCCGAGTGAAAAGCCTTGGAAAAACGCGCGCCAAGTCGGGTCGACCGAGTCGGGGTTGGCGAGCCAAGCGTTGTAGGCCGCCTCGATGACTTCGGAGTTGGCGGGTGAGGACTGGGGCTGGGTGATCATGAAATAGGCGGCCTAATGGCCGGAGGGGGCTTACACGGGTCTTCGGCTATGAATAGCTATAATGAAGGAAAATGGGGGCCGACCGTGCCGCGAGTTAACTTTTAACTCAAGAGCCATCCCCGTGGCTGCACTCTGAGCGCCCAAGTTGTAATTTTTCTAACTGACTGAGCAGTGAACTTAATTTGAGGTGATGCTTCACATGGAAACACAGATCAAAGCCTCCCTAATCTCGCTCCTTGATGGGATAACCGCCGCTAATGGCGGTGTCATCGCCGCCGAACTGGTCCGCCTCGACGAGTTGTTGGCGCAAGGCCGCTCTACGCTGCATCCGCAACTGGTGCATTTTTTGGAGGGGCGCAGTTACGCCAAGGCGGTGCAATTTCTCGGCGGCGCGAGTGACATTCCGGTCGGTCTGTGTGGCGGGCGGGCGGGTCGGCCGAATTGAGCTGGGAGCTAGGAGCTGGGCAACGCAGAATAATACAACCCATGAGCAAAGAAAAAATCGCGACGGATGGCGGGCAGAACTTGGGGCAAAATCCCTTCGGGGCCTTGGGCGGCTTGGCGCTGCCGAGTAGGCCGATGAGCGCGGCGGGTCCTGTGTCGGCGCAGGCTGCGGGGAGTGACACGCCTAAAGCAGGCGAGGCTAAGCCGGCGAAAAACCGGGGGCGCGTCGAGGTGTTGCGCATGACGGCTGGGCGGGGTGGCAAAACCGTCACGGTGGCGCGGGCTTTTGTCGGCATCGGTTTGCCGGAGAAGGAGCAGCTCGCCAAAAAAATGCAGAAGGCGTGCGGCTGTGGCGGCACGGTCAAGGACGGCCAGATCGAAGTGCAGGGCGACAAACGCGATGAGGTGGCGCGGATTCTCACCGAGGCCGGTTTCCGGCCGGTGATGGCAGGCGGGTAAAACACAGGAAGGTCCGGGGGGACGGAATGGGCGGAGTTGGAGTCGAGAGAACGAGTAGGATTAAGAGAACGAGAACGATTACGGAGGGACGACCTCCGTGTCGTCCGTGTTCGCGAAGTAGCGCAGACTTCCAGTATTCTTGGGCA
>JBIIMH010000279.1:0-3728 GCA_044338095.1 Rariglobus sp.
CGCCATGAACTTAACCCCGCGCCGCTGCCCGAAGTCTGGGAGTTGATCAACGCCGACTCCTCCGGCTGCGCGCGCAAGTACTGCGATTGCGACAAATGCCCGTACCAACGCGCCCGCGCCCGTATTCGTTCGGCCCACCTGATCATCGTTAACCACTCGCTGCTGTTCGCCCACATCAACGCCGGCGGTGCAGCCGCCAAGGGCGAGTCCACGCGAGGCGTCCTGTTTCCCGACGATTTTGTCGTCCTCGATGAGGCCCACACGGTGCCCGAGGTCGCCACCGACCACTGCGGTTTGCGACTTTCGAGTTACGGGGTGGATCGCATGCTCAAGTACCTCTACAACCCGAAAACGCGCCGCGGCTTGTTGCAAAAACATGGCGATGCGGTCGACCGCCAACTGGTCGTCGACGTGCTCGAAGCCGCGCATCATTTCTTCGCCTTCATCGACGAACGCCTGCTCACCCAGCAGCCCCTCGTGCGGGTGCGCGCCGAGGGGTTCGCCGAGGCCTGGATGGATGCGCCCCTGCTCGCTTTGTACAAGTCGGTGCGCAACCGCGCCGATCACATGGACGACGGCCGCGAGCGCGACGAACTGCTCGAACAGGCCGGCAAGGTCAAAACCCTGCAG
The DNA here is from genome assembly GCA_044338095.1 of Rariglobus sp. GTDB lineage: Bacteria > Verrucomicrobiota > Verrucomicrobiia > Opitutales > Opitutaceae > Rariglobus. The sequence continues at coordinate 631 of JBIIMH010000279.1, forward strand.
ACCAACCTGCGCGCCTTCCTCGGGGTGGCCGACGCCGACAAAACGGTTTACTGGGTCGAGCGTATGGGCAAACGCCAGAACATCGTCGCCCTGCGCACCGCGCCCATCGACGTGGCGCCGTTCATCCGCGAGGAGTTAATCAATCGCGGCACCTCCGTGGTGTTCACCAGCGCCACCTTGGCGATGGGCGGCAAAATCGAGCCGTTTCAGGCCCGCATCGGCGCGCAACAGGTGAAGACCGCCGTGGAGCATTCGCCCTTCGATTTCGAGCGGCGTATGCGCGTGTTCGTGGCCGCCGATGTGCCGCTGCCCAGCGCGCAGGACGCCCGCCTGGCGCTCGACGTGCTCATTGACTACATCGACTTTTGCACCCGCCGCACCAAGGGCGGCACGCTGGTGCTGTTCACCAGTTATTTTGACATGAAACGCGTGGCCGAGGCGCTGGAGCCGATTTACGACGGCGCGCACCGCCCGTTTTTAATGCAGGGCCGCGATTACTCGCGCACGGAACTGGCGCGTAAACTCCGTGAAGCCGGCAACGGCGTGCTGTTTGGCACCGACAGTTTCTGGACCGGCATCGACGTCCCCGGCGACGCCCTGTCGCAGGTGATCATTACCCGCCTGCCCTTCGAAGTGCCCACGCACCCCGTGCTCGAGGCGCGCACCGAGTGGATTCGTGAGCGCGGCGGCAATCCCTTTAACGAGCTCACTCTTCCCGATGCACTGATCACGTTTCGCCAAGGGATTGGTCGCCTCATCCGCACTGCCAAAGACCGCGGCGTGGTCACGATTTTGGATTCGCGCGTCACCCAAAAAGCCTACGGCCGGCTCTTCCTTGAATGCATCCCGCAAAAGAACGCGGTGCGCATGAACCGGGAAAACCGCGTCGAGCGATTTCAGCCTTTTATTTGAAGCGCGCGCACCTACGCTGCGCTCCTTGTCCCTCAAGATTCGCGCATGAAATTTCAATCCGCCGCCATCACCGACATCGGTAAAATCCGCGAAGAAAACGAGGACCGCTACCTATGTGATGAGGCGCTCGGGCTGTTTGGGGTGGCCGACGGAATTGGTGGCGTGCTGGGTGGCGGCGAAGCGGCTGAGTGTTCGGTGCAAGCAATCAGCCGGAGTTTGCCGGAGCTCGGCGAGCAGCCCGACCTCGTGGCATTGACCCAAGCCGCCAGTGCCAGCGTACGCGAACTGGGCCAGATTCTGAACCCACCCTATGGCATCGGTTCAACCCTCAGCTTTGGAGTATTTAAAAGCGGCAATTTACGGCTGGCTCACGTCGGCGATTCCCGCGTTTACGTGCTTAAACAGGGCACACTGCATTGCCTCACGATGGATCATTCCATGCAGAACGAGATTCACAAACTGCATGCCCGCGGCGAAACAATCGAACTCACCTCGGCCAACCGCAGGGCGTTGACCCGTTGCATGGGGCAACCCGGCGTGCCCGAAGTCGATTCCTGCGAACTTCCGGTGAGCGACGGCGAGCGCTACTTGTTTACGACTGACGGCATTGTTAACCACCTCGAAGAATCCGAGTTGGCCGAGATTTTAGCCGGAGCAGGCAGCCCCTCGTCGATACTAGACGAATTCGTTAAACTCGCCCTCCAACGCGGGGGCCACGACAACTTGACTGCGGTGGTGGTTTTTATCGACGACGCCAAATGAGCACTCCCTCCCGTTCTGTGCACTTTGCCGCGCTCGTGGAGAAACAGCCGGAGAACCCGCTTTTTCGCTTCAGTCTCGCTCAGGCTCTGCTCAACGAAAAACGTGAAGCCGATGCGGTGGAGCACCTCGTGCAGTGCGCCGGCGGCAGGGCCGACTGGATGATGCCGCGCATTTTACTGGGCAAGGCCCTGTTGCATCTCGGCCGCACTGCCGAAGCCAAGCCTTGGCTGGAGGCGGCTTTGACGTTGGCCATCGAGCAAGATCACCAAGATCCAGAAGGCGAACTGCGCGCCCTGCTCGCCGGTTTGTGAAGGTGTTCATGCGGAGAAGGTGAAGCGCCTGTTCGGCGACTTTCGCCATCGACGGTTCGATGGAAACAGGAATCACGTCGGTTTCATCGGCGGCAGGGATTTCGAGTGCGTCGAATTGGCTGCGCAGCATGCCCGGTTTCATGAAGGGGTTGGCGCGCGCTTCCCGCAGCCAGGAACACCCATGACGATGATTCGCATAAAATGATTTTAAAAGGTCGGTGCCTACTTAGGGCGCTTCGTGAAGCGCCGGCACGCTGGGACCGGCCAGCAACCGCCACCACACCCGCGCGCATCTGCGCCATGCCCACCGCAAAGGTCGGCGCCCCGCCGGGTACGGCCGACCATGGTTTTCTCGCCCACCGAGGTGGCAAGATCGGCCATTTGCGTCTCGGTCACCGGGGAACCCCATGGCGGTGACCGCGTGTGTCACGTCGGCGGGAAGGCCCTTCATGTTGATCGCGAAATACTCGCCTGCAGGCATCGCTCTGGCTTCCAGTCTGCTTCTGGCTCTGTACCGGGGCTGACGCAGAGGCAGACTAGAAGTCTGTATTGCGCTACTTTTTCGGACGTGTTCGTCCTAGCCCACACGGAGGTGGGCCCTCCCTTGACCCAGTGCCTTCCCCGGAGGGACGACCTCCGGGGCGTCGGTGTTCGAGCGACCTGCCAGCGACGCACGGGAAAACACCTTGAGCTCACGCTCAAGGCCACACGCTTCACGCACACCCTCCGCGTCGCCGTGAGCGTGTGAGCTCAAGGTGTCGTAAATCGCAACTTGAACGCTAATGATTATTACAGAGAACACCCGTCGGCCTCGCCTGACGGGGTTTCGCAGTTGGGGCGCGCAATCACTCCGGGATACGGTTCGTGCGCGAAGAGCTTTTTGGGCTCCCGCAGCAGGTGCTGGTCGCAAACCCCAAACAACTGCGCCTCGGACTCGGTGCGGCGCATGTCGTGTAAAAACTCGCCGGTTCCGTCCACACTTTGGCCGACGAAGTTGAGGTATTTCTTCATCTTGTTGACGTGAATACGCTCGTCCAAGCCGGCGACTTGGGTGGCGCGGTAAAGGCGTTCCACGTACTCGCGCACATCACCCAGCGTGATGGCCGCCACGGG
>JBIIMH010000281.1:0-3727 GCA_044338095.1 Rariglobus sp.
GGTAGAGCGCGATGCCGTGCTGGAGGTGGACGACAAAATCGCCTTCTACTAGTTCGGAGAAGTCGAGCAACTGGTCGACTTGAGCACGGTTAACTTGGGCCCGTTGCGGTCCGTTGACACGGCGGGTGCGCTGGCGGCCAAAAAGCTCCGTCTCGGTGACCAGTACGAGGCCACCGATTTCACCCAGTTTGCGCTTGGGCAAAGTCGACCAGAGCAGTCCGGCGCCGGCGCGGTAGGTGCAGCGAAAACCCTCGTTGAGCGTCCCGCGCACCCAGAGTGGTTGCAGTCCCTTGAAGCGGGAGTCTTCGGCGAGGATTTCCTTCACGCGCTGTTCCTCGCCCTCCTTGGAAACGACGAAGGCGAGACCGTAGCCGTCCTTTTTCCACGCGACGAGTTGCTGGAGGAAGTTGCGCCGCGCCTCTTCCTCGGCGCACAGGCGCTCTTGGGCAACCAGTTCGTCTGAAGGGTAACTGCGGTGGTGAACCAGGCTCTCGGTGTCCCAGGTGGTTTCGCTGACGTCCTCGCCGTCGAAAAGCGCGGCGGACTCGTCGATGTCGGCCAACCCGAAAGCGGCGGCGGATTTCTTTAAAATCGGGGTGAGTCCGTCAAAACCCTCGTCGGCAAACCCGGCGAATTCGGCGTCGAGGATGGCGGGTTCGATGAAGACGAGTTGGGTGAGCGGCGAGAGGTAGTCGGCGAGGCCGGTTTTGGAGGCGTCCAGCTTGAGGCGCGGCGAGGCGCACAGGGTGATGGACTGGAGTTGTTCGCCGGAGCGCTGGGTAACGGGATCGAAGGCTCGGATGTCCTCAATCTCGTCGCCAAAAAAATCGAGGCGGTAGGGCTCGGTCGCAGTGACGGGGTAAACGTCAATAATGCCGCCGCGCACCGCGTAGTGGCCGGGGGATTCGCAAACCGCCTCGGAGTCGTAGTCGAGCCCGTGGAGGGTTTCGATCAGGGCTTGGAACGGCTGGGTTTGGCCTCGGGTGAGGGTGAGTTCGCGGGTGGCAAACGCCTCGATTGCAGGGACCGGCTGGATGAGCGCGGAGGGCGTTGTGACGATCACAAGTTGGCCGGCGGAAGCTGCGAGCTGTGAGCTATGAGCTGCGAGCTCCGAGCTCCTAGCTCCCAGCTCCGCGCTGCGCGAGGCGCGCAGGCGGGAGAGTACGGTGGTGCGGTCGGCGGAGGCGGCGAAGGCCTCGCGCATGTCCCGGCTGTCGGGGATCGATTCGGGAAAAATAAGTGTGCTGACTGCAGCCGGATTGCCGCCTGCGGAGCGGTAGAAAAACGCGATGTCCTCGGCGAGTTGTTCAGCCAGTTTGAGATTCTCGGCGACGACCAGCCAGACGGGCGCGGGGTGGCCACGCATGAGCTCGGCGATGACCGCGCCCCGGGCGGGCGGGCAAACACCGGTGAGTTTTAAGCGGGCGAGAGAGGCGGGGACGGGCATCAGGAACGGACGAGGGAAAAGTACGGCTGCCTTCAGGAGGCGGAAGTGGCCAACGCAGCGCGGGCCGCCGCTTCCTCGGCTAGTTTTTTGGAGGTGCCGTGGCCGGTGCCGAGCAGGCGGTCGGCCAAAAAGACCCGCGAGGTGTACTCCTTGGCGTGGTCGGCACCGCCACTGGCTGCGGTTTCATAACGCAGTGCACCGCTGCCGTGTAGCGGCTGAAAGCGCTCTTGCAGGCGACCCTTGGGGTTGGCGTTTTCGATTTGCAGGCTGGCGAGCCGGGCTTCGAGCGCGCCGTAGGTCCGCAGGATGAAGGCCTGGGCCACCGGCAGGCTGGCATCCACTAGGATCGCGCCAACCACCGCTTCGTAGGCGTCGCCGGCGGCAGTTTGCGATCCCCCTGTTTTTTGCTCGGCCGTGCACAGGCGCAGCAGTGGTGGAACCCCCAGTTCGCGTGCAAGCATGCCGAGGAAAATCCCATTGGTCAGGGCCACCCGCAGCCGGCTCAGTTCGCCCTCACGCTCCTGTGGGCGCAGGTGAAACAGCGCCTCGGTAACGACAAACTGGATAACCGCGTCGCCCAAAAATTCGAGACGTTGGTAATGGTCGCCGTCCTCGGGGTGCTCGTTGGCGTAACCGGGGTGGGTGAGCGCCTGCAGCAGCAACGCCGGGTTTTTAAACGTGTGCCCAAGACGGGCCTGCAGGGAGGTTAAATGGGATGCGGCGATCACGGGTGGAAACGTCTTAATCACAAAGAGCTAATCGCCAAAAAAGCCAGATGCTTACTTTTTGCGGTGGAAATTGAGGCAGGGGAAAACGTCCGCTCCGAGTCCAAGTCTAGGGTGCTGGAGCATGGGCGATGATCCAAGTGGGTAACTTTACGGCTCCTTCGGACCATCGCTCCTTCTTCCTTAGCTAATTACTGACTTACGCTTAGTCGCATAAACCGGCGCCCCCCGGCGGTGAGCGGTGTGCGGTCGGCCACCACCACCCTTTCTCGGAACGAGTCAATTGGAGTCACCGTCAGCTCCTGCGTAACCGTGTTCCCTGAACTCCATGTCGTGAGGTTAGCCGAGACTTCTATGGTGTACGTCAGGTCCCCCACATCCTTGCGCCGGGTGTAGGACAGTGTCAGCGCTCCCTCGCTTATAGCGACGACTGGCTGAATGCCCGCCTGCGCCACCCAGGGATCGCCTCCCAAGGCGTACTCCAACTGATTAGGTAAACCGTCGCCATCGGGGTCAGCGGTGGGATTGCTGATCGCAGGAGTGGCCAATTGACTGGGGGTGAAATGCTGACTCGCCCACTGGGCCTGCGTCAGTGCGTTCACCGTCAGCGTACTATTGGAAAACACGAACCTGTAATTGGCCGCCGAAAGGCTACCTTGGCTGATCGTGATTGGATACGCGCCCGGCAGGCTATTAACCGTGGCGGTTGTGCTCAGAGCCGGACTGCCCGAAACCACTAGGGCGGTATCGGCCCTAACGAAGCCATTTATCGTTGCCGTCAAGGTCGGCGTTGCGGCCCCCACGAGCTGCGCCTTGGCGTCAGCCGCGACAAAGAGTTCCTTCTGCAGAACCGTTAAACCCTGATCCACCGAAGTCGCGGCGGCGTAGGTGCCGTCACCTGCTTGTGAAGCTCGCACCACCACGGTGCCTGCACCGGTGATCGTCACCGTTGCCCCGCTGATCGTCGCCGGACCACGTACAATGCTGTAACTAGGTGTGAGGCCGCTGCTGGCCGTCGCGCTTACCGCGAAGGGCGCATCACCATAGGTCTTGGTACTCAGGCTGCCAAAGGTGATGGTTTGAGGCACGCGTAGAGTCACGAAGCTACTGCCCTCACTCGTGAAGGTGCCGCCACTGGTCACGACCTTGATCCGATAATGATAGGAACTCACTGGGCTCAACCCGGTAAGCGTGGCACTGACGGCGGTGGGGGTTGTGCCGGTAACCGTGGACGGAGTGGCCGCAACGGTGAAACCGTAGGCAGTGGTCGGGCCATATTCGAAACTCACGGTGGCGCTGCCACTGTTGGCATTGACCGTGCCGTTGAGGGTTGCACTCGTGCCGCCGATGCTGGTTGCGGGCAATGCAGCGAGCGTGGGTGCAGGGGGCCGCCGTGCCACTAAGCCAAGGCGATGATCGGCGCTATGTCCTTGGGCAATGGCGACGAAGCGCTCTCCGGGTGCCAAGGAGGCGGTGGTGACCGCAACCGGAACTAGGCTATAGTTGGGGATAGAGTTGCCCAACTGGCCGAAGTTGTTGTAACCCCAAGCGGCTA
>JBIIMH010000280.1:0-3727 GCA_044338095.1 Rariglobus sp.
AGCAGCAGGCAAGTAACGCAGACTTTCAGTCTGCTTGGATTCAATTCTGGGGCTGCTGCCCGGAGCAGACGGGACGCCTGCGCTACTTGCTGCGGATAAACCAAAAAAGCCCGTAAACTATTAGCCGATACCAAGCCCTATTTCTTAGCCAGGATTGGTAGCTAACGGCAGAACCAAGGATCCGTTCTTATCGTCCGCGCCCGACCGAGCGGCCCGTACCGCCCGGCCCCGCCGCACCCCAAATCAACCTTATTTCTTGAACGCGGCGAAAACCTTCTGCGCGAGAGGACTATCCTTGAGCAACGCCGGATTGGCGCGCACCGCCGCCTCTTGTTTGGCCATCAACGCGAAGCTTTGCGCCAGAACCTGGTCACAGAGATATGCGTCGAGGTCATTAACCACTTTATTGGTGCCGAAACCCGCCAACGGGCCTGCCGCTGCGAGCATTTCCTTGGCCTTGGCCGCCGTGCTGGAGGACGCCGTCGCCTGCTTCACCAGGGGCAAGAGTTTCTCGCGCAGACTCGGACCGATCTTTTGCTGCAAAAACTTGGTGGCCGCATCCGGTCCGCCCGCAAGCAGCCCCTGGGCGTCTTCCGGTTTGATCGCCGACAAGTCGCTCTTCAGCAGGCCCGCCACTTGCGGCGACACTTGGGCTACAGCTGACTTCAGCGCCCCTTCAAAACCGGCCCCAGCGGCGGCATTGCCGGTTTTGCTCAACGCAGCCTGGATCTTGGCCAGCGCCGGGGGCGGGGTCACGGTCAGCGTGCCGCTGCCGAGGGACTGCGAGATCATCGAGCCGAGACCGGCCTTGAGACCTTCGGACAGTTGCTGAAGGGAAAAGCCACCCGGCGCCGGCGCGACAGGAGCCGCGGCGGGAGCCACCGGAGTGGCGGCGGTCAGGCCCAACGGCGCAACCCAGATAACCGAACCCATTAGAGCGAAACGAAGAAGAGTTTTCATGAGAGGCGTGGAATCTACACGGCGCGAACCGCCCCGCAAGTCATCTCCCGCCCTCCCCACCCGCCGAACGACCACACGCCAGCCCTGCAACGTGCCACTTCTGCCCCGAGCGGCCCGCGCCGAGGCCCACGGGCATCAGCGCTCGCGGACCACCCAATGGAACGCCGCCCTGCCACCCGTATCCTGCGCCAGCGCCTCGGCCAACCACCGTGCCGCCGGAGCCAACTCTTGGTCCAGTTTCCACGGCGGATTAATCACCACCAGCCCTGAACCCTTCATCTTCATCGGATGGGTCGGCCCGACCACGGTCAGCTCCAGCGCAAACGTCGGCGGCAACTCCAGCATCCGCAGGTCGTCAAAAAACGCATCGACGCGCGCCCGTTCGGTCAGCGGATACCAGACCATAATCGTGGTGGCCGGGGCACGCCGCAGCGCGTCGCCCACCGCGCGGACGATTTGCACAAACTCGTCCTTCGACTCAAAGGGCGGATCGATCAGCACCAGCGCGCGTTTTTCCTTGGCCGGCAACTGCCCGCGCAAGCCGGTATAACCATCCGCTTCCTGAATACCGACGGCACCTAAACGCAGCATTTCGATGCGCAACGCCTCGGCCTCCTCAGGGTGTTTCTCGAACAGCGTTAACCTGTCCTGCGGCCGGACCAACTCGCGCACCAAGCGTGGCGATCCCGGATAAAACCGTGGCCCCGGACCCGACTCCAAGTTACCCAGCTGCTGGTCGTAGTTTTTTACGAGCGCCACGTAATCTGCGAGCAACTCAGGCAGGCCGGTGCGCGCCCACAGGCGACCGATGCCCGCAGGCCACTCGGGGATGCGCTCCAAGGTGTCGCCGTGCGCCGCCGTGGCGAGATCGTAGCGCCCGCGCCCGGCGTGGGTATCGACATAGAGAAATCCGCGCTCCTTGGCCTGCATCGCGCGCACGATCCGCACCAGCACGGCGTGTTTCACCACGTCGGCAAAATTGCCTGCGTGGAAGTGGTGCCGGTAATTCACGCGACGGAGGCGACGGGCACCTTGACGACCGTCTTGCGCACCAGTGCGGCGGGTGCGCCCGAGGCCAGCGAGGGCTTGTGCGCGTCACTTGGGTAAAACACCGCGACCTCGCCCGCCCGTACCCGCAGCACCGAGCCCTCGGCGTAGTCGCCAAAAAACAGCAGATCCTTCGTCGGGGTGAAATCCTCGGCCACGCTCAGCCGCGACACCTCGGTCACTTCCATCAATTCGTCGCCGCTGACGACCACCTGCACGTCGATGTAAACGAGGTGCGACTCCCAGCGCCCCTCGGCGGGCGGTTTGGCCACGTAGGCCTGTTCGAGCGCGAAGATTCCGTCGCCCAACTCGACGCGCACCGAGGTGCCCGTGGCCACGGCTTGGAGCCGCGCGTGGGCTGGCGAGCCGGGACGGAGGATTTCCTCGACGTAAGCAAGCGCCGTGCGAAACGAGGGTCGATCGACGAGTTGAGTGCGTACGGTGGAAAGGGAACCGAAGAGAGCCATAGTGCGTCGACTCCAACGCCCCGCCCCGCGCACTGGCAAGTGCCGAAAACAAGGTGCTGCTGAAAACCACCGGAAGCTGACCGCTTAGCCACGCATGGTTTGGCAAGTAGCGCAGACATCCAGTCTGCTCCGTCCCCTCCGTCCAGCGACCCGAGCAGACTGGAAGTCTGCGCTACTTGCCGAGCTCCTCAACGCCCGCCCGCCAACGGCGCAAACACCCGGGCCGGTATCACCGGATTTGCCTCCATGCGGTCGATCACGGTTTCGCGCAGCTGTTTGCCATCCTGCATAATCACCCAGCGATGCGGCATAATTACCCCGGCCACGGGACGGAAATCACTGTAATCGGTGCGCAACACCACCTCTTTGCCCCGGACCCGCCGCACCACGTCACGCCGCACGATCAGGTAGGTCGAGGGGTCCAAATAAACCAACGAGGTCTCGGTGAAGTTCAGCGTCACCACCAGTTTCAACCACTCGACTTCGCCCACCTTGACCTCGCCCACGTAGTCGAGCGCCACTTTGCGCTCCGGACCCGCCACCAACGGATTGTCAAACTCCGCCTCGGCCTTGAACGCCTGCGCCGCGTCACCGCTCAGCCAGGTCACCCGTCCCGTGGCCGAATCGCTAATCCACGGCGTGCCCATGCCGTCCCAGCCTTGGCCGATGGTGCGCCCGTCCGATGTGACTTCGACACAAACGCGGTTGGGCCGCTCGGCCAGCAGCACGAACTTGCGCTCGCCGCTTTCATTGCGCGTCACACCGTAGGCAACCAGCCCGTGGAGCGCGTCCAACCGGGCCCGGCCGCCGCTCGCTTCAATGTGTATACGCGCCAAATCCGCCGCGAAATCCGCCCGCGCCAGTGGGGTCAGCAGGCTCAGCAGTAACAGGCAACGCAGGGGTAGGTTCATGCAGCCATCCCAAATGCCTGCCACAGCTATCTCAAGCCTGCAGGCGTTTCCGCTGGCGCGCAGCCCCGTCGTGCGGTTACTCCTACAAATATGGCAATGGAGTTTGGCTGGTGGGACAAAAACCCTGAAGAGGGAAAATTTCAGGTCTTGGTACGAATTCACGGCGGTAAAGCCGAGTGGAGTCGTCACCAAGGCCACAACACGGGCTGGGATCCCCACCAACCTGATGAATCCGACTGGGATCGCCTCATCGGTGAGGCCAACCGCCGCGTCCCCCGCCGCCTGATCTCGCCCAAACAGTTCGCCGAGATCGAGGCCATGCGCACCAAATTCTTGCGCTGA
>JBIIMH010000282.1:0-3701 GCA_044338095.1 Rariglobus sp.
CCAGCCTTCGCCGGCACCCAGGACGTCGCCGTAGCTGAACCCGCCGCAGGCCACCAGGCCGCGAAAATCCTTCAGGCTAACCCGGCCCGAGAGGATGTCGGTCATGTGGACATCGAAGGTCTTGAAGCCGGCGCGGTCGAAGGCGGCCGCCATCTCAACTTCGCCGTTGACGCCTTGCTCGCGCAAAATCGCCATCGGCGGGCGGGTTTTGAGAATCGCGGGTGCGCTGATCTCAAAGGTGACCTTCGGGCTGATGCCGGGGTTTTTACGGTCGAGGCGCAGAGCGTGCTCCTGTTCGGCGCAGGCAGGGTTGTCGCGCAGGCCGGCGATGCGGCGGGTGACGTCGCTCCAGACGTCGCGCAACTTGACGAGGTTTTCGTTATAAATTTCCTGGCTGCCGCGTTTGATGCGCAGGGCGCGGTGCTGGTTGAGCGTGCCCAGGCGGCTGATACAGGTCTTGAGTCCGCAGGTACGCAGCACGCCAGTCACGTAATCGAGGTCGTCGGAACGCACCTGGATGACCGCGCCGAGCTCTTCGCTAAACAACGCCGAAAACGCGCTGTGGCTGGCGGGGATTTCCAGGTCGATGCCGGTGTTACCGGCGAAGGCCATTTCAACGAGGGTGGCAAACAGGCCGCCGTCGCTGCGGTCGTGGTAGGCGAGCAGTTTTTGCTCACGGCCGAGTTGCTGAATGGCGTTCCAAAAATTTTTAAGGTGAAACGGGTTGTCCACATCGGGGGTGGCTTCGCCGATTTGCGAAACGACCTGGGCGAGGATGGAGCCGCCAAGGCGGTTCTGGCCGCGGCCGAGGTCGATCAGCAGCAGTTCCGTCGGGCCGGCATCGGTGATGAGCTGCGGGGTCAGCGAGAGGCGGATGTCGGTGACGGCGGCGAAGGCCGAGATGATCTGCGAGGTGGGCGCGGTGACGCGCTTGGACTCACCCGTGGCAGCGTCTTTCCAGACGGTGCTCATGCTCATCGAATCCTTGCCGACCGGAATGGTGATGCCGAGGGCCGGGCAGAGCTCCATGCCGACTGCTTTGACTGCGGCGTAAAGGTCGGCGCCGTCGCCGGGGAGGGCAGGGGCGGCCATCCAATTGGCGGAGAGGTTAACTTTGCCGATGTCGCCGATTTGGGCGGCGGCGAGGTTGGTCAACGCTTCGCCGACGGCCAGACGGGCGGAGGCAGCCGCGTTGTTAACGGCAACGGGCGTGCGTTCACCCATCGACATGGCCTCGCCGGTGTAAACGTCGAAGGCTGCGGCGGTGACCGCGCAATCCGCCACGGGAACCTGCCACGGGCCGACCATCTGGTCGCGGTGGATCAGGCCGGTGATCGAGCGGTCGCCGATTGAGATCAGGAAGGTCTTGTCGGCGACGGTGGGGTGGGCGAGCACTCGGCGGGCGGCCTCGGCCAGGGTGAGTTCACCCAATTGAAGCGAGAGCTGCGGGCGGGGCAGGGTGGCGGCGACGCGGTGCATACGCGGCGGTTTGCCCAAGAGCACATCGAGGGGCAGATCGATCGGCGTGTTGTTGAAATGGGAGTCGGTGAGGACGAGTTTTTTCTCCTCGGTGGCCTGGCCGACGAGGGCAAACGGGCAGCGCTCGCGCTCGCAGAGCGCTTGGAAAACGGCGAGGCGCTCGGCGGGCACGGCGAGCACGTAGCGCTCCTGGGATTCATTGCACCAGATCTCCATCGGCGACATGCCGGGCTCGTCGTTGGGCAGCTTGCGCAACTCGAACTTGCCGCCTCGCCCGCCGTCGTTGACCAGCTCGGGCAGGGCGTTGGAAACGCCGCCCGCACCCACGTCATGGATGAAGGAAATCGGGTTCGCGTCGCCGAGGGCCCAGCAGCGGTCGATGACCTCTTGGCAGCGGCGTTCCATCTCGGCGTTTTCGCGTTGGACGGAGGCGAACTCGAGGTTCTCGTTGCCGGAACCGCTGGCCATGGAGCTGGCCGCGCCGCCACCCAGACCGATGAGCATGCACGGCCCGCCGAGCACGATGAGGTGGTCGCCGGGATTAATGGCGCCCTTCTTGATGTGGCCCTCCTGGATGTTACCCAGACCGCCGGCGAGCATGATGGGCTTGTGGTAGCCGCGCAGTTCGGTGGCGGGCTGTTCTTTGGTCGATGAGGGCGCGGGCACCTCGGCCTCGAAGGTGCGGAAGTAGCCGTTGATGTTGGGGCGGCCGAATTCGTTGTTAAAAGCGGCGGCGCCGAGCGGGCCTTCGATCATGATATCGAGGGCGGAAACGATGCGGCCGGGTTTGCCGTGGTCTTTTTCCCAGGGCTGGATCGCTCCGGGTAGTTTAAGATTGGAGACGGTGAAGCCGCACAGGCCGGCCTTGGGCTTGGAGCCGCGCCCGGTGGCACCTTCGTCGCGGATTTCGCCGCCGGAGCCGGTGGCTGCACCCGCAAATGGTGAAATGGCCGTCGGGTGGTTGTGCGTCTCGACCTTGCACAAGATGTGGATCGGCTCCTGGTGGGCGGAGTATTCGCCGGTGGTGGGGTTGACGTAGAAGCGGCCGCCGGTGGTGCCGGTGATCACGGCGGCGTTGTCACTGTACGCGGAGAGGATGCCCTCGCTGTGCAGGTTGTAGGTGTTCTTGATCATCTGGAACAGCGACTTCTCCTGCGCCTGTCCGTCGATGTCCCAGGTGGCGTTGAAAATCTTGTGGCGGCAGTGCTCGGAGTTGGCCTGGGCGAACATCATCAACTCGATGTCATTGGGGTCGCGCTTGAGGCCGGTGAAGGCCTTGACGAGGTAGTCGATTTCGTCGTCTGCCAGGGCGAGGCCGAGGGCGGTATTAGCGGCGACGAGGGCCGCGCGGCCTTCGGCGAGAACGGGCACGCTGGTGAGGGGCCGCGGAGTCTCGTGGCTGAAGAGAGCGCTGCAGGCGGCGAGGTCGTTGAACACCACCTGGGTCATGCGGTCATGCAGCATGCTGCGCAGGAGGGCGGCCTCCTGGTTATTGAGGGTAACGCCACCGAGGTCGATGGTGTAGGCGATGACACGCTCGATGCGTTTGACGGCAGCCAGACCGCAGATGTGGGCGATGTCGGTGGCCTTGGAGGACCAGGGTGAAAGGGTGCCGGGACGCGGGGCGGTGACCTGGACCAAGCCGGTTACTGTGGCGGCGGAGGCGCGGCGCGGGCCGTAGGTGAGGAGTTTTTCGAGCACGCTGCTCTCGGTGGCGTTCAGCTCGGTGGTGAGCTCGGCGACGTGGACAAAATCAGCGGCGACGGCGCGAACGGGCAGGCCAGCGGCGACGAAGTCGTTGAGCAGTTTTTGCAGGCGAAATTCGGAGAGGGCAGAGGAGCCGCGGAGGATCAACATAGTCGTTAAAAAATTGCGCCTAGCTGAACAGGCCCCGGGGCGCCTTGGCGATAGGGAAAACGCAGGGATTTTCCCGCCAGGCAACGCCCCGTTCCTCAGCAACAACTACCCCGTTGTGTTAGTTGATGCTGGTTGAGCGGGGGGGGATGTGCCCCGAGCCGAGCCCCCCTCAAACGATCACAGCCTGCGGCTCTTTCAGGGCGGCGATGGCGGCCATGATTTTTTCCGAGGCAACTTGGTAGCGCTCTTTTCCGGCTTTGGGGTCGTCGTAGTCGGCCGGTTGCAGGGGCTTGCCGTAAACAATCGAAACCCGGGTGCCGAGCTGCAAGCCGCCGCCTCGCCCGAAGGCGATATGCGAGTTGAAC
>JBIIMH010000283.1:0-3688 GCA_044338095.1 Rariglobus sp.
GGCGGGATTTTGATTTTTTCGATCTCACTGAGTTTGGCGATCTGGCGCTCTTCACGCGCCAAATACCCTTGGTGACTCACCCGATAAAGCACCTCCTGCTGCAACCCCTCCGGCTCGGCTAAAAACTCCGCCGGCAACGCGGGCATGCTCTCCAATGGGCCGGTCACCGCGCGCCGGATCGAATCCCCGAAACTCCCCTGCCCTGCCGGTGCCTTGGTCGCCTCCAAAAACTCGATCCAATGCTCAGTCTTGCGCTTCCCTTCCTGCATGCGCGCCAGCCGAGACGGCGATACCAGCCCGTGATCCCGGGCATGGTGCTGAAGCCGCAACTCGGCGCTACCGTGGTTAAACAACAGGCGGTACTCGGCACGGCTGGTGAACATGCGGTACGGCTCATTGGTGCCCTTGGTGACCAGATCATCGATCAACACCCCGATGTAACCCTCGTGACGGCCGATCACCAAAGGTGGCAACTGGCGCACCTTGTTCACCGCATTCACCCCGGCGACCAGCCCCTGGGAGGCGGCCTCCTCGTAACCCGACGTGCCATTGATCTGGCCGGCGAAAAACAGGTTTTCCACCTTTTTGGACTCCAAGGAGGCAAACAACTGGGTCGGCGGGGCGAAATCATACTCCACAGCATAGGCAGGACGCAGGATCTGGGCATTTTCCAGCCCCGGAATGCTGTGCACCATCTGCACCTGGACATCGAACGGCAACGAGGTGGACAACCCGTTGATGTAATATTCGTTGGTCGAGCGCCCTTCCGGCTCCAAATACAGCAGGTGCCGAGGCTTGTCGGCGAAACGCACGAACTTATCCTCGATACTCGGGCAGTAACGCGGGCCCACGCCCTCAATTTCACCCGAATACATCGCGGAAAGATGCAGGTTGTCGCGTACGAACCGGGCGGTTTCGGCGGTGGTATGCGTCAGCCAGCAGGACACCTGGTTGGTATCGTGCCCCCACCCCAGCCGCTTTTCACCGGTCTGTTCCACGTGGAACAGATCCTCATGATCGCGGCTGTCGTAAAAGGCGAAGCGGGTCGGCACGTCGGCCCCGCGCTGCTCCTCCATCTTGGTAAAATCCAGGCTGCGGCCGAGCAACCGGGGCGGTGTCCCGGTTTTCAGCCTCCGCAGCTCAATTCCAGCCTCCAAAAAGCTCGCCGAAAGGGTTTTGGCGGAAAAATCCCCCAACCGGCCGCCTTCGTTCTTGTTTTGCCCGATGTGCATGAGCCCGCGCAGGAACGTCCCGGTGGTCACCACCACGGTTTTGCCCACAAATTCGACATCCAGGTTGGTCCGCACTCCAGTTACCGTCTGGCCCGCGTAAATGAGCCCGGTCACCGTGGCCTGGAAAACCTGGAGATTGGGCTGCAATTCCAGGGTGTGCTTGAGCCGGAATTGATAGGCTTTTTTATCGCATTGGGCGCGGGGCGACTGCACAGCGGGGCCCTTGGACTCATTGAGCAGGCGAAACTGGATGGCCGTGAGATCGGTATTAATCCCCATTTCGCCGCCCAAGGCGTCGATTTCGCGCACCATTTGCCCCTTGGCCTGCCCGCCGATGGCCGGATTACAGCTCATTTGGGCAATCGTATCAATGTTACCAGTGAGCAGCAGGGTGGAGGCCCCCATGCGCGCAGCCGCCAGCGCAGCCTCGCATCCGGCATGGCCGGCGCCGCAAACAATCACATCAAAGGGAATGGAATTATAAATCATGGCAGTCGGTGGTTAACCACTAAGGGACACTTATGGGCACTAATGAAGAGGGAAGGGGAATTTTAAAAGTAGCGCAGACTTCCAGTCTGCCTCCGATACCAAAAAAATCCGGCGAACCAGGCTGTCGGGCGCATCCCAGTTTTTGAATAGTGAGCTGCTTTTCGCTGGAAAAAACGGGTCCTAGTGAAAGTTCGTGACCAGCGAAACGATGCGTGAGCTCAGGGTCTGGATGCGCAAATACAGCGTAATCCCTGAGCTCACGCTCAAGGCCACAGGTCTTGCTTTCCAAAAACTGGGATGCGCCCGAAGCAGCCTGGAAGCCTGCGCTACTCTCACGACACGCGACCCGTTGCCGTCACTTGCCAATACAGAAGGTTTTAAACAGGTGATCGAGCATGCGCTCGTTGTCGATTTTACCGGCTATCTCGCCCAACGCATCGAGCGCGCCGCGCAGGTCGCTGGCCAGCAACTCGACCGGACCAGATTCCGCAACCTGCTTACTGGCAACAATAAGACAAGAGTTTGCCCGCCGCAGCGCATCGGCGTGGCGGGCATTGATCGCAATGATTTCCTCGCCCTGATCCAGCCGGAAAGCGTCGGCCAACCGGCCCACCTGAACCGTCAGCGCGTCCAGCCCGGCGCCGGTCAACGCCGAGACCGTCAGCACCGGTAAACCAAGCGGAGACAGGGCAGGGGAGCACGCCCCGTCCGCAGCCACGCCACCGCACGCACGCGGAACAGCAGTCCCTGCGTCCAGCAGATCAGCCTTATTGAGCAGCACCACGGCGTTGGCCGGAGTCAGCCGGGCTGCAACGGCTGGAGGCAGAGCAGGGCAGGGGCGGGTGGCGTCGAGCACCCAGAGGAACAAATCCGCCTCGGCGGCGCGCTCCAGGGTCTTGGCCATGCCGAGCTTTTCCAGCGGGGCAGGGGCTGGATTGAGCCCGGCGGTGTCAATCAAGCGCAGCCAATGCGCCCCGAGCGGAATGCGCTCCTCAATGAAATCGCGCGTGGTGCCCGGCTCAGCGCTCACCAAGGCGCGCTCGTGGCCGACCAGCGCATTGAGCAAGCTGCTTTTGCCCGCGTTGGGCTCGCCGATGATCACCGTGCGGATGCCCTCGCGCAGCAGTTCGCCGTAGTGCTGGGTGGCCAGCAGCCGCGATGTTCCACGTAGAACACCCGCCAATTCAGCCGCCACCACCCGGCGGTCCTCCGCAGGCAGATCTTCGTCAGGAAAGTCGATGTAGGCCTCGATCCGCGCCAGCACCAGCAGGAGGGCCTCGGTCAACTCGCCCAGGTGCCGGCCAAGGCTGCCGCGCAGCTGCTGGTTGGCGGCGGCCAACGCCCGCTCACTGCGGGCGTGCAGCAGATCCATAACCGCCTCGGCCTGGCTGAGGTCCATCTTGCCGCCCAGGAAGGCGCGGCGGGTGAATTCGCCCGCTTCGGCCGCCCGGCACCCGCGCACAAGCAGGTCCTTGAGAATGGCTTGAGCGATGAAGGGATTGCCGTGGCAGGAGATTTCCAGCGAATCCTCGCCGGTGTAGGAGCTCGGGCCCTGGTAAAAGGTGACCAGCACGTCGTCGAGCAGGCAGCCGGACTGGTCGCGGTAATCAGCGTGGCGGGCCAGCCGCGGCGGCAGGGGAGTGGGGCCAAAAATCGCGTGTGCCAGGGCGGCACACTCCGGGCCGCTGGCCCGCACCACGGCAAGGGCGGCGGTGCCCACGGGCGTGGCAAGGGCGGCAATGGTGTCGATCGTTCGTAACATGCCGCAGACGCAAGGCGGCGACACGTGAAAGCGCAAAATTAAACCAGCCGGGAATTCAAGGGCGGGACCGCAGGGCTCCCACGGGCTTGCACCGCCTTCCGCAACAGCATTGAGGAACGGTCAGGGGAACGGCCCGGAGCCGAAAGTAGCGCAGACTTCCAGTCTGCTCCGGGGTTTGCTGAGCTTGCTTCGGAGCAGACTGGAA
>JBIIMH010000284.1:0-3664 GCA_044338095.1 Rariglobus sp.
TCCCCTTGCTGGGCTCCTGGCCCGCCTTCGCCTGCGGGCTCGCCGTTCACTCAGCCCTGCAAACCAAGCTCTCAAGCCCAGTCAGGTTTCTCGCGCTTCTGTATCCCCTCGCTCTCGCGGCGCTCGCCTTATTAACCGAGGTTTCTCTCTCGGCCGCCTTCGCGCCGGCTTTTGCTCTATGCCTGCTCGCCTCGCTAGCGTGGGAGCCTCGCCTACCGCCACCGCCCCGCGCCCTCTGCGCCATTGGACTCGCCTCATATTCAATCTATCTGGTCCATATCCCTTTTATGAGCCCGATGCTAAACCTCTTCCAACGTTTGCTCGCGCCGGATAGCGCCGCTTACACGTGGGTCTGGATCGGCCACCTCATCGTCGGGGTTACCAGTGGGCTGCTGTTTTATCATCTCATCGAGCGTCGTTGCGAAACCCTACGCACCCGTCTCTCCTCCCGCTCCAGCAGTCCCTATTCCGTCGCCACCGCGTGATTCAAATGATTTTTTCCCGCATTCGAAAAACCCGCCCCTACGCCTTACTACGCGAAGTACGCTACCTTTGGCGACATCGCGCCCGTCGCGCATTCTACGCTGCGTTCGTGAAGCCAGATTCGCTGGTATTCGACGTGGGGGCAAACGTCGGCAACTACACGCTGATTTTCCGCAGCCTGGGCGCCCGTGTGGTCGCAATTGAGCCCCAATCCAAGCTTGCCGCCGACCTCGTCCGACGATTTCCGCCCGGACGCAAGGGAGTGCACCTGGAACGGAGTGCAATGGGTGCCGCCCCCGGCCAGGCCGTGCTGCACAAGACCGCCGATTTGAGCGAAGTCGCTTCCCTGCGATCCGACATCGGCCAAACCAGCCGTTTCGCCGCCGAACATCCCTACGTTGCCACCGAAACCGTGCCCGTGCGAACCCTCGCCGAACTGATCGCGGTCCATGGCAAACCCGACTTTTGCAAAATCGACGTCGAAGGCTTCGAACATCAGGTGTTGGCGGGACTGGATACTCCGATTCGCTGGCTGTCTTTCGAATTCAACCGCGAATATCTAGAGGTTGCAGAAACCTGCCTCGCTCGCCTGCAAAAACTTGGCCCCTACGAATTCAATTTTACTTTGGGTGAAGACAACCACTTCACCAGCTGCCAATGGCTCGACGCCACCGCCCTGCTTCGGATTCTACAATCCTCCCGAGACCCCCTTCTCTGGGGCGATATCCATGCCCGACTGCCTGCTTGCGCACGATGAAGCCGAGCATGATTCCCCGAACGCGCCACCCAGCAGGTTGTGCGAAATGTTTTCGTAGCCGCTCACAAAGGGCAGACTTCGAGCCTTTTAGCCGCGAAAGATCGCAGAGAACGCATAGAACTACAGGGTTTGTTCTTTGCGCTCCTTGAGTTCTTTCGCGGCCAAACTGCCTTGGTTTGATCCGACTCTTTGAATGTTACAGCCTACCCGTTAAATGAAATCGCGTTCGATTCTGATTCTCGGGTCAGGCCAACTCTGCCGTAACCCCCGCGTCCTCAAGGAAGCGATCACGCTGAGCGATGCGGGCTACACGGTCACGGTCATGAACGTGGCCAACAGCGAACGCTTCGAAGCCCATGACCGGGACATCATGCGCGGGGTCCGCTTCCGTAAAATCAGCCTCGATCAGCTCAGCTCCACTTGGTCCTGCCGTTTGGCCAAAAACTCCGCGCGGCTGCGCAGTTATTTAGCCCGCAGGATTGGACTGCGACTCGGCTTCGAATCGCCCGACTGCCTCGGGCCGGTTTCAGCCCTGGCCCGACTCGCGTTGCGGTACCCGGCCGATCTCACGATTGTGCACACGGAGATGGCCTTTTGTATTGGCGCGGAGCTGATTGCCCGCGGCCGCAACGTGGCGGCCGATTTTGAAGACTGGCATTCTCAGGATTTACTTCCTGAAGCCAGGTCGGAACGCCCGCTCAAACTGCTCGCCCAAGTGGAGCAGCAACTCCTGCAGCA
The DNA here is from genome assembly GCA_044338095.1 of Rariglobus sp. Classification (GTDB taxonomy): domain Bacteria; phylum Verrucomicrobiota; class Verrucomicrobiia; order Opitutales; family Opitutaceae; genus Rariglobus. Next base: position 1,979 of record JBIIMH010000284.1, read on the forward strand.
TGCGGTATACAGCACCACGACTTCGCAGGCGCTGGCTCAGGCGCTGCAGGTGACGTATGGCGGCCACCGTCCTACGGTGCTGACCAATTCCTTTCCGCTGCAAACCGCACCCGCATTCACGGCCAACACGCCACCGGTGTTTATTTGGTTTTCCCAAACGATTGGCCCGGGCCGCGGGCTGGAGGCGTTCATCGATGCGTGGAGCCTGATGGATTCGCCCAGCTGCCTCCGGCTTTTGGGTGATAGCTGTGAAACCTACCGCACCGCGCTCCAAGCCCGCGTCCCTGCAGCGCGCCGCCAGCAACTCGAATTTAGAACCCTCGTCACTCCAGCGGAACTGCCGGGGATTTTAGCCCAGCAGGATATCGGTTTGGCGCTGGAACCGGATTCACCTGTTAGCCGGAGTCTCACCATCACAAATAAAATTCTTCAGTACCTGAACGCCGGCCTCGCGGTACTCGCCACCGCCACAGCCGGCCAGCGCGAGGTGCTCGAACAAGCCCCTGCAGCCGCGGAACTGATCAACCTCACCGATGCGCCGACCCTCGCGCGGCACCTCGATGAATTACTCCGCTCGCCGGGCCGCCTGATGACGATGCGCCGGGCCGCTCGCCGGGCCGCCGAGACAACCTTTTGCTGGGAACAGGAAGCTCCTCGGCTCCTCTCGCTGGTGGAATCCGCGCTCGCGCTCCCCGCTCAATCAGCCGTTCCCCGGGGCAGCACTGAGACGCAAAAGCGGCAGGCATGAGCGGCTGCCACTCAAATATTCCCGGCAGCCCTACCGCGGTCTCAACCCCTGCATCCATGCGCATCCTTCTTGTTGCCGATCCGATGATCCCCGTGCCGCCGGTGGGCTACGGCGGGATTGAGCGGATCGTGGATTCCTTGGTGGGTGAACTACGCGCCAAGGGCCATGTCGTCGCGCTCACCGCCAAGGCCGGCTCCACCTGTCAGGCGGATGCGTTCTTCCCCTGGCCTGGCGAACGCGTCGGCAGCACCCTCGACACGTTGCGCAACGCCGCCGCACTCCAGCGGGCCGTGCGTAAGTTCCGCCCCGACGTGGTCCACAGTTTTGGCCGCCTCGCCTACCTGTTCGCGCTGCTGCCCACTCGTCTGCCCAAGATCATGACCTACCAGCGGCATGTCACTCCCCGCCCCATTCGCATCGCGCAATGGCTGGCCCAGCCCGGCACCCTGCGATTTACCGGGTGCAGTGAGTTTATCTGCCGCCAAGGCCGCAGTGGCGGCGGCGACTGGACCGCGATCCCCAATTTCGTGGATCTCACCAAGATTGATTTTGTGCCCAGCGTGCCGGCGGATGCCCCGCTCTTGTTTCTTAGCCGGGTGGAGTCGATCAAAGGGCCGGACCTAGCCATCGAGATCGCCCGTCGCTCAGGACGGCGGCTGCTCATCGCAGGTAACGCCCCCACCGCCGGCCACGAAAAGGATTTCTTTGACCAAAAAGTGGCCCCGCATTTGGGGCGCGACGGCATCGAATGGATTGGCGAAGTCGGCGACGTCAAAAAAAACGAGTTGCTCGGCCGCTCGGCCGCGCTCTTGGTGCCCATTCAGTGGGACGAGCCGTTTGGGATCGTTTTCGCGGAAGCCCTGGCCGCGGGCACGCCGGTGATCACGTGTAATCGCGGTGCGTTACCGGAAATCATCCGCCAAGGAGTGACCGGTATC
>JBIIMH010000285.1:0-3648 GCA_044338095.1 Rariglobus sp.
CCAAAGTCCCCACGGCGATTCTCTCCCGCGCCACCGCCGGCACCCGAGGCCGCACGCTCATCGTTAATCTCCCCGGCAACCCCCGCGCCATCGGCGAATGCCTGCCGCCACTCCTGCCCGCCATCCACGAATGCATTAAGCATCTGCAAGGCGGTTAGCCCACGAAACACACGAAATGACACGAAAACCCAGCCACGTATTCCGATCTGCCGCTTCCGTGTCATCTCGTGTGTTTCGTGGGCAATAAACCCTCCTTCTTCCGACTTCCGAATTCTTCCGTGTAATCCGTGTGTTCCGTGGGCAACCCATCCGACTCCTCCATGTTCCGCATCGAACACCTGTATCTATCCCCTGGGCACAATTACTTCGGCCACCACGACCAACCGGCGGGCGAGCATCCGATTCTCTCCGTTACGAAACTCGAATGCGTGGCGGGGCGCGGTGTGCGCGGCGACCGGTTCTTCGACTACAAACCCGACTACAAGGGCCAGATCACGTTTTTCGCCGCCGAGATCTACGATGAGCTTTGCACTTCGTTTCTCTCGCTCTCCGGCGCGCACCCCGAGCCCTCGGCTTTTCGGCGTAACGTCATCACGCGCGGAGTCGATTTAAACACCTTGATCGGCCAAAACTTCACCGTGCAGGGCGTCACCTTTCTCGGCACCGGCGAATGCTCACCCTGCTACTGGATGAACCAGGCGTTTGCACCCGGCACCGAGGCCGCGCTCAAAGGCCGCGGCGGTCTGCGCGCCAAAATCCTCACCGACGGTTGGCTGCGCTTGGTGAATTAACCGTGCCCTGATGACACGCTCCCCCACGGCAATCCCGTTCAGCGCCGCGATCCTCGCTGGCGGGCGCTCCACGCGCATGGGCCGCGACAAAGCGTTTCTGCCCTCCCCAAAAACCGGCATCCCCCTCATCGCGCACCAGGCCGCCTTGCTGCGCAGCCTCGGCACCGACGACCTGCTCATCTCAGGCCAAGCCGGTGTAGATTACGGCATACCGGGCGCCCGGGTGGTGACCGACGCGGTTGCCGATCGCGGACCGTTGAGCGGCTTGGCCGCCGTCATTGCCACCGCGCGCCACACCCAGGTTCTCGTGGTCGCCGTGGATTTACCCCACCTGACAGCCGCCTACCTTAAAAAAATTCTCGCCGCCGGTCATGGCAGCATCGGAGTCGTCCCCCAGGGCACTGACGGCTTCGAACCCCTGGTCGCCGTTTACCCCAAAAGTTTTCTCCCCCTGATCGAACACGCCTTGGCCGTCGGTCGTCTCGGCCTGCAGCCCCTTATTAATTCCGCTGTAACGGGTTTCATCCTACAGCCGCTACCGATTGAGCCGGGGGAACGCCCCCTGTTCACCAACTGGAACTCGCCCGCCGATCTGGCCCCATAGCCCCACCAGCGTCAGCACAAAGTACGGCAAACGGTTACCGCGCCCGATGCACCGACATGCTCGATAACGGGCAATTGGGATGCGCTAACACCCCAGAGGCATGGCTTGAAAAATCTTTTGTCTATCCTTTGCCAAATTCACCGCATATGTTGTCGCATGGATAAACTGAAATTTACCGAGCTAGGCCTGTCAGCCGAGGTGTTGAAGGCCGTGGATAAGATGGGCTTTGAAGAGGCTTCGCCGATTCAAACTGCCGTCATCCCCTTGCTCCTCTCCGGCCGCGACGTCGTCGGTCAATCGGCCACCGGCTCCGGTAAAACCGCGGCGTTCGGCATTCCCGCCGTCGAAAAAGTCGACCCCAAGAAGAAGGTCGTGCAGGTCCTCATCCTTTGCCCCACCCGCGAACTCGCCGTGCAGGTCGCCGAGGAAATCGCCAAGCTCGCCTTCTACAAATCGGGCGTGCGCGAAGTCCCCATTTTCGGTGGCCAGCCCTACGATCGCCAGATCCGCGCCCTTGAGGCCGGCGCCCAGATCGTCATCGGCACCCCGGGTCGCGTCATGGACCACATGGAGCGCGGCACCCTTCGCCTGGATAACCTCAAAATGGTGATTCTCGACGAGTGCGATCGCATGCTCGACATGGGCTTCCGCGACGACATCGAGAAGATCCTTTCTGAAACCCCGGCCACGCGCCAATCGCTGTTTTTCTCGGCCACCATGCCGCCTGCCATCCAAGGGATGATCAAGCGCTTCTTGCCCAACCCCGAGTGGGTCAAAATCGCCGCCCAGGCGCAAAACGCGCCCAAGGTGGACCAGGTTTATATCGAGATGGATCGTCGCTACAAAATCGACGTGCTCACCCGCCTGATCGACCTCCACGATTTCCGCTACGGCATCATTTTCTGCTCCACCAAGATCATGGTCGACGAGCTCGACGAGCACCTCCACGCCCGCGGCTACGCGACCGACCGCCTGCACGGCGACATCACCCAGGCCCAGCGCACCCGCGTGATGGACAAGTTCAAGCGCCGCGGTTTCGAGTTCCTTGTGGCGACCGACGTCGCCGCACGCGGTCTCGACGTGGACGACCTCGAAGTGGTGTTCAACTTCGACCTGCCCAACGACGCCGAGGATTACACCCACCGCGTCGGCCGCACGGGCCGCGCCGGGCGCGAAGGCAAGGCCTTCACGTTTGTCGCCGGCCGCGAGCTCTACGGCCTGCAAAACATGATTCACTACGGAAAGCTGAAGATCCGTCGTGAAAACGTGCCGTCGATCGACCAGGTCGAAGAGGCGCGCGAAAACGTGTTTTTTGATAAAGTGCGCGGCGTGCTCGATGCCGCCAAATACATCAAGCAGGACCGCTTCATCGACCGTTTGATGGAGCAAGGTTACCCGAGCACCGACGTGGTCTCGGCCCTCCTCCACATGATGCACGGTGGCGACAAGCCCGAGGCTGCGCCCAAGGCCGCTGCGCCTGCCAAGCCCGCTGCTGAGCGCAGCAGCGCCCGCCCCATCGCCGCTCCTGCCACCAAGCCGGCCGCCCACGTTGCCGCCCCCGCCTACGTGCCGGAACCGGCCCGCACCGTTCCGCCCGCCTTCGCCAAAGTGGCCAATAAACCAAAACCCGCGACTGCAGCCCCTTCTGCCGCTCGTGCCGTTGAGTCCGACAGCGACGAACCCGCCACTCAGGAGCGTGCGTTGTTTGAGAACGAGGGAGAGGCCTCCGGGGCTCGCCCCAGCAAGCAGAAGTTCCAGCGCCCGGCCCGCACCGGCCGCGAGCCCAACATGACCACGCTGTTCTTCAACGTCGGTCGCAAGCAGCTGATCACCCCGGCCGACATCGTCGGCAAGATCGCTGGTGTCACCCGCCTGCCCGCCAACGTGGTCGGCTCGATGGACATCCACCAACGCCACACGCTCGTTGACGTCGGTAACGAGCATGTCGCGTTGATCATCCAAAAGCTTAAGGGCATCCGCGTTAAAAACATCGCCCTCGAGCCGGCGATTGCCACCGAAGCCGATCGCGCCGCTGAATAAGCAAACATTCGCCAAAAGCGGATAAGGACCAAAGGCCTCCGGTAACACGGAGGCCTTTTTTATGCACCCCTTCGGCGCATAAGGGTGGCTAAACGGGGCACGGATAAGGAACGCCGCGCCTAATGATAGCGCGGCGTCACCCAAAGGTCACAGGGGGACCGTTGACAGATGGGGTCGGCTACCGCCTCACTACACCCCATATGGAGGCTGTGC
>JBIIMH010000286.1:0-3638 GCA_044338095.1 Rariglobus sp.
CCTTTATGTGAGTACGCTCAGCGGTTCGGTCGCCCGTCACACAGACGATCGCCGCCAGTTCCAGGCCAACGTTTTTAGCCTGTTTCATAAATACGCTTTCATTCCCAACAAGGGCCTGCGCGATGGGTTGCTCGTCACGTTTACCGCCCTGGCATTCCTTGCCTCGTTGGCGGGAGTGGCTCTCTTCTTTGCCACCCGCCGCCGCTCCTAATTTTAAATCCTGCATCCCATGAAAACTTATTGCTTACGTTTACTTCTCCTTGCCCTTGCAACTGTTGCCGTTGGGCGCGCCGAACCGGATTGCCCCTGCGAGTGCGCTGGGGCCAAGCCGGTTACCTCGACCAAGCTGGTTGCTTCGACAAAGCCGGTTGCGGCCGCCAACGAAAAGGCGCCGGCGCGTCATCCGTTGCGCGGCGTGGTGGTTGAGGTTTTGGCCGACAAGTCCGCGCTGCTGGTCAAACACGAGGCCATCCCCGGGGTGATGAAGGCCATGACCATGCTGCTGAAGGTCGACACAGCCGCCCTGAACGCAGTGAAAAAGGACAGCCGGATAACCGGACTGCTGGTAAAACGAGCTGATGGGTGGTGGCTCGAAGCCGTGCAACTCGCCCCGTGAACGTCGTTGCGCCGGTTCGTATGGCCGGACCGGCAGGCGGGGCTCAAGGCGCTTTGTTGAGACGGGCCTCGGCGCTGACCATTGCCTCAATAAAGGCCTCGGCGGTTGGGGCGGCCAGCAACGCATCACGATTAGCCGCATCCTTGAACACCTTGCACAGCGCGCTCACGACCAGCAGGTAATCGGTTGGATTGGATTTGGGCGTGCCGAGAACGAACATGAGTTTAACCGTCTGGTTGCCGTTTTCGAAGTGCACGCCGGCGTCGCTGCGGCCCACCGCCATGACGATTTTTTGCACGTGTTCGGTGCGGGCGTGGGGTAGGGCGATCTCGTTACCCAAGCAGGTGGTGTCGAGACGCTCCCGGGCGAGTAACTCGGTGTAAAAGCCGTGGAAATTGGTAACGTCGGGGTGGCCCTCCAGAAGGCGCGCGACCTCGTTGAGCGCCACGGTGCGCTTGGTGCTTTGCACCCCGAGAAGAATGCGGGAAGGGTCGAGAAGAGTGGAGAGGCGGCCGGCCATGCGAGCTACATGTTTTAGCGTTTTCGAGTCGTCAAAGAGACGACTCGAAAAATTCATTGGCAAGTGCCGATTGGCGTCAGATCCGCCAAATTTTAGGCGGATGTTTCCTGCACCAGTTTTAAGCCGAGAATTCGGCTGAAACTCGCGCGATTATTAGCGGGTTTAGGCTGGGTTCGGGGCGGGCGCCGCCGCTTGGGGCACGAGGGAGTGGCACCAGCGCCAGGTATCGAGGTCGTGCCAGCGGTGGGCTGACAGCTGCACGTCGATCACGTCGCCTAGGACGTAGTCGGCCGGTTCGGTGCGCAGGATTCGAAAGCCCCAATGGGGGGCTCGTCCCGGATCGTGCGGGGCCGAGCTGAGTTGCAGGTCGGCGTCGACGGTGGTGCGAAAAAAAATCGCCAGGCCGTCGATGCGGCCGGGGTGGCGCACTTGACGTTGAAAGCGCAGGTCACGGGAGAATTCGGCCTCGTTCACGGTGTGAAGATCGAAGGCGAGGGCGGGCTCCGGCGTGGCGAGGAAATGGTCGATGAGCGCCCCGTCGTTGCCGCACAGGTGGTAGTAATTGGTCTCTTGCGGGCGCGCGTGTTCGAGCGAGGAAAAGTCGAAGCCCTTCACCTTGAGGTTCCACATGAAGGGCACGTGGCGAGCCGGGTTGAGTTGCACCGGCTCGCAATAAAACTCGAAGCACGAGGGTAGAATTCGCCCGCCGGGTTTGAGCAAGCGGTCGCGCAAATCGCAGATGTTGGGGATCATCGCCTCGTCGAAGAGGAAATCGCCCATCTGTTCGTGGAGCAGCACGTCAACGGGAGCGGGCAGGGTGAACGTGGTGCTGTGGCAGGAGACAAAATCAACGCGCTCGATTTGGTTGGCGGCGGCCAGGGTGCGGGCGTGGTCGAGGATGTCGGAATGATCCAGAGCGTGCACGCGGGCTGCGCCGCGACGTGAGGCGAAGGCGGCGAGAATTCCCGTACCGGTTCCCAAGTCGATGACATGGTCGCCGGGGTGAATGTGGCGCTCAATGGCAGCGTGGTAAAAATCCATGCGTGGGCGATCGGCGAGCATGCGCTCCTGTTGGTGCATGCCGGAAAAGTAGCGCCGGTTGTTGTCGCGGTGGTCGTCTTCGGCCGAGGGGGCGCCTTGAAAGAGCCGGCGCAGGGCCGCCACGGCAGGAGCGAGGAGGCGACCAATAGTTTTAATAGGCATGAAAAAAAGAGAGAACAGGCAGACAGGGCACCGTGGGGCGTGGGACCGCGCGCGTTGGCAAGCGGATCTGAGAAAAACGCAGGGACTGCGGCTCGCGTCACTCGATTTCGCAAAAAATCGGGGCGTTTCTGTGGCGCGACCGGCTTCAGCCCGCACGCGCGAGAGTGTCGAAGCGCCACAAAAAAGGCGCGCCGGTGAGGGCGCGCCTTGGGTGGATAACAGGATAAAAAACCTGTTTTAGCCGAGAGCCGTTAGCTCGCTTCGGGCGGCGGGGTTGCGCCCACGGCGGCGGCGGCTTGCTCCTCGTCGGTCTCGATCACGCGGGCGATCGACATGAGTTTGTCGCCCTCGGCCAAGGTGAGGAGTTTGACGCCCTTGCCGCCACGGTTGACCTCGCGGATGGTGTTCACCGGGCAACGCACGCTCTGGCCCTTGGCCGTGAGGAGCATGACTTCGTCGGTGTCCTTGATGCTGAGCGCGCCGGCGATGTTAACCGAGCCGTCCTCGGGCAGGTCGATCGCCCACACGCCGCTGCCGCCGCGGTTAACGAGGCGATAATCCTCGAAGCGGGTGCGCACGCCGAGACCGGCTTGGCTGGCCACGAGGAAGCGGGCGTTATGGTCGACGACTTCAAGCACTTCGAGGTAGTCGCTCTCCAGCTTGAACTTCATGCCGCGCACGCCGCCGGTGGCGCGACCGGTGTCGCGGAAGAGGATCTCGCCGTTGTCGGGATCTTTTTCGGCCAAGCGTACAGCCAGACCCTGGTGCGATACGAGAATGAGCTCGTCGTTACCGGATGTAAGAACACAGCCAATGACGTTGTCGCCCTCGTCCAGGTTGATGCCGATCAAGCCGGCTTCGCGGGTGGCGTTGGTGTAGTCGGCCAGCGCGGTTTTCTTGATGGTGCCGGCCTTCGTCGCCATGACCAGGTAGCGATCGGGCGAGAAGTCAGGCGTGGTGAGCATGGCGGCGATCTTTTCACCCTCGTCGAGAGAGAGGAAGGATTTGACCGACTTGCCCTTGGTGGTGCGCGCACCCTCGGGCACGTCGTAAACCTTTTTCGCCAAGCACTGGCCGTGGCTAGTGACGAAGAGGATGAAGTCGTGGGTCGAGGCGGTGAAGAGATGCTCCACAAAATCCTCCTCGTAGGTCTCGGTGCCGATCACGCCCTTGCCGCCGCGTTTCTGCGAGCGGTAGTCGGCCACCGGGGTGCGCTTGATGAAGCCGAGGTGGGAGATCGTGATCACGCAGCCTTCGTTCGGGATAACGTCTTCCATGCGGAAGTCGCCGGTCGCGTCG
>JBIIMH010000288.1:0-3623 GCA_044338095.1 Rariglobus sp.
TGTTCGTGGGCAGTGGAATCAATTTTCGGGTAAGCCGTTGATCGTTAGCTATCACCCAAGTTATTTGCTGCGGCAGGAAGCATCCGGGGCCATGGCGGCCCGTAAGGCGAAGCGCACGACCTGGGAAGATCTTCTCAAAGTCATGGAACGTGCTGGACTGACGATCACCGCTAAGCAACATGCCTATTTCTTAGACAAATGAAACGACTCCTACTTTTGGGGATCAGCCTTACTCTATTTGGTGGTGCCGCCAGCCGAGCGAAAGACGTGCCGTTCGACTTCGAGGTACTGCAATATCACGCCAAAGTGCTCGCATCCAGGCCCTACGCCGAGCGACCCAATCGAGTCCCGGAAGCCTTGCGCAAGCTTTCGTACGACCAGTACCGCGATTTGCGCTTCAATCCCAACGCGGCCTGGGGACGGCGCGATCGCCTACCCTTCCAGCTCCAGTTTTTCCATCCCGGGTTCATATACAACCGCACCGTCCTCATCTCCGAGGTGAACGACGGCCAAGTCGAAATGATCCAGTACAACAAGAATCTGTTCAACTTTGGTGCCAACAAGGATCTTGGCAGTATCCCTGGAGGCATGGGCTTCACCGGTTTCCGCGTACACACCGCTCTCAACAACAACGATTACCTCGACGAGTTGGCGGTGTTTCAGGGGGCGAGCTACTTCCGCGCCCTAGGCAAGGGCATGCGGTACGGGCTTTCTGCGCGCGGCTTGGCGCTCAATACCGCCGAACCCAGCGGCGAGGAGTTTCCTGTGTTTGAGGAGTTTTGGATTGAGCGCCCCACCGGTAAATCAAAGTCGATTACTGTTTACGCCCTTATGGACAGCGTGAGCGTAACCGGGGCATTTCGTTTCATCATCACCCCTGGCGATGCCACGGTGATGGAGGTTAAGAGCGCGATTTATCGCCGCAAGGACGTTGCCGTGTTCGGCGTGGCGCCTTTGACCAGCATGTTCTGGTTTGGTGAAAACGGATCCCATAAAAACGACGATCTGCGCCCCGAGGTGCATGATTCTGATGGTTTACTTATGCAGCGGGGGAATGGCGAATGGCTCTGGAGGCCTCTCTCCAACCCTAAAGGTATCCGCGTAGCGGCTCTCGGTGATGAAAATCCAAAGGGTTTCGGTTTGGTTCAGCGCGACCGCAAGTTTTCTTCTTACGAGGATTTGGAGGCCCATTATCATGAGCGTCCGAGTCTCTGGGTTGAGCCGATCGGGGCGTGGGGGCCCGGTGATGTGCGTTTGGTTGAGTTACCCACTCCGAATGAAACAGAAGATAATATAGTGGCTTTTTGGGTTCCGGCTAAACTTCCGCCTTTGGGCTCGCCTGTACTTACTGAGTATAAACTGCATTGGTTCCAAGAGGGTAAACCCGGCGCACGCACGCCGCCTGCGGGATACGTCACCTCCACCCGCTTTGGACGATCAGCCACACAAGAATCGGACTTGGTCCGTTTTTGGGTGGATTTCACCGGTCCCTATTTAGCCTATCAGCGCCCTCTGCCCGATATTGATGCAGAGATCGAGGTCGGCACAGGGGCTAAGCTGGTTCATAAGAGCTTGGAGAAAAATCCTTATAATGGGACTTGGCGCGCCGCCTTTGCGATCAAGCCCGACGGCACCGGCCGTCCGGTAGAGCTGCGTTGCTCACTTAAAAAGCCCCCCCACATTCTTACCGAAACGTGGAGCTATCTATGGACTCCATAGACCAGCCCTTGTCGACTTTTCGTCCCCTCACCGGGACGATGGAGGCATGGAATGCGGCCTATGTGCGAGTGGAAGACTACCTGCGCGCCCACCGCATTCATAACCGCCTTCATCAAAGCCGCTTAATTCAGGCCGTTTTGGAGCGCGCCGCGCAACGTCACGCTGCGAATCCAGCCCTCGATCCAACCACCTTGGCAGCCGAGGCGGTCGAGGAAATTATGGATCAGTGGTTTGCCGATGTTCTCGGAATAAAGAATCGTGAGCATCAACGCATTGCGATCGATGGACGCGTGGCAATGCTACTTTGCGATGGCCCCCAAAAGTGGCCTTATGCTTTTTTGGATCGGGGTAATATTCCGGCTGACTTTGCCTCCACCATGCTTGCCAGTTCAATAAAGGCCGGGCCGGACATGACGGTGTCGAGCATGGTGCCGCGTGACATCGATCTGGGGCCTATCACTGAGGCGGCCGGCGAGACGCTGGAGCGAATGGAGAAATGGCCTTTGCTGCGCATGGTTTTGCTATGGGCATTATTCCTCGGAGCCCTTTTTGGTATTTTCTTTGTTACACGCTAAAAGCGTATGAAATCTCCGTCTCCGACTTTGCATCAATTCATCAGTCACAAGCGCCTGTCTAAACGCCGCGCTTGGTTTTATTCCTCGGTGCTGTTGCTAACCAGCATTGCCACTTGGTTCATGGCCGATCTCTTGTGGCGTAATGATAAAATAAACGGGATCGAGTGGGTTCTTTTGGTGCTGTTTGTGATTCTATTCGCGCAGATTGCGGTGGGTTTTGTCACCGCGATGTTAGGTTTATATGTAATAAATCGTGGTGGTGATCGCCAGTGTATTACGCGTACTGTGGACTGGGATCATGAGGATGTAGCATTGGCCAGTACCGCGATTGTGATGCCGGTATTCAATGAGGACGTCAGTCGTGTATTCGAGGGTTTACGCGTCATTTACCGCTCTTTGCAGGAGACTAAAAAGATCGAGCATTTCGACTTTTTTATCCTCAGCGATTCCAATAAACCCAATCAATGGATTCAAGAGGAGATCGCATGGGTTGAATTGTGTAAGCAGGTGAATGGCTTCGGGCGGATTTTCTACCGTAAACGCCGCCATCAGATTAATAAAAAATCGGGTAACGTGGCTGATTTCCTCCGCCGTTGGGGCAAGCGCTACCGCTATATGCTGGTGCTCGATGCCGATTCAATCATGACCGGCGAGGCGATTGTTAAACTGGTGGCCATGATGGAGAAAAATCCTCAGGCTGGTTTGATTCAAACCGCCCCTCGTCTGGCCTATGGAGAGTCGCTCTATGCGCGCATGCAGCAGTTCGCCAATCGACTTTATAGCCCCATTTTTTTGGCGGGCTTAAATTATTGGCAGCAGCAGGACGGCAACTACTGGGGGCACAACGCGATCATTCGTGTACAACCCTTCATTGACCATTGCGCATTGCCCGACCTGCCTGGCACTGAGCCTTTCGGCGGTCGTATTCTTTCGCATGACTTTGTTGAGGCTGCGCTCATGCGCAAAGCAGGTTGGCAGGTCTGGCTGGCTCATGACATTGAAGGCACCTATGAAGAGGGCCCACCCACTCTGATTGATAGTGCCAAACGAGACCGGCGCTGGTGCCAGGGCAACCTTCAGCACGCCTGGTTGATTGCCGCACGTGGATTCCGTCCCGCCAACCGGTTCCATCTTTTGATGGGGGTGATGGCCTATGTCTCCTGTCCGCTTTGGCTGCTCTTTCTCGTGTTTAGCACCATACACGTTTTTAATCAGGTGCTTGCCCCGGTTACTGGCACCGTCGCATTCGAGGCCTATACCCGGGTTTTCGGCTTTATATTCGAAATCCCTGAAGCGTTTATACTCTTCGTTTTCACCCTGCTACTCCTG
>JBIIMH010000289.1:0-3616 GCA_044338095.1 Rariglobus sp.
TTCATGATGCTCGAGGTGGCTGGGGGAACGGGATTAGGTGAGGTCGAAGAGGAGAATTTGCGCAGGCTTATGGCCGGGGAGTTCCAGTGTTGTGCCCTCGGTGATGGCAGCAGCATCGCCACCATGTAATGAATGGCCGGTGAGCAACACCTCACCCTCTGCCACGTGAACCCACGCTTGGCGGCCTTGAGCGAGTGGATTAACGACTCGTTGTCCCGCATCAAGTTTAGCCAACCACAAATCGGCATCCTGATTAATAGCGATGGATTCACCGCGGCCGGACTTGCTCACCACTAAATGCAAGACGCCAGTGGCTGCGGAGGCGAACGACTTTTCGGCATAACGTGGCGTGGCTCCCCGGTGGTCAGGCTGAATCCAGATTTGCAGCAAACGGACCGCTTCTTAATCGGACGGATTGAACTCGCTGTGGCGCAGACGAAACCTAAAAACGTAATCCACGTTTGTCAGACTTCCTGAGCACGCGGCGAGCGCCAAAACAGGGAAAGACCGTGTTTTTTTTTCACCGGTTTTCGGCACCGCGCAGTGTCCGGCGGGCTGGTGAAATTTCGTCAGGGCGGACGGTTTTTCTGTCCCCGAGGCGGGATTTAACGCTCGGACCACGGCTACTGAAGCCCGGAGGCTCGGGTTTGTCGGTCGGAGGCAGCGTTTTCCAGCCCGCAGGCAGACGGTTGAAGCCCGGAGGCGCCCGACTCAGGCTCGGAGGTTCGGGTTTGGTATCCGGAGGCCACAGACTGAAGCCCGGAGGCAGTTGCTTAGCATGCGGAGGCCCACGCTTAGCATGCGGACGACGTGTTTTCACACCCGGAAGCCCTGTTTTGCAAAATTACCGTCCAATTTAAAGACCAACGGCTGATTTCTGGGTCCACTCGGGCACGCCCTGAGTCCCAACAACCTTCGCCCCTGCGTCGGTGGACTCGCGGCCTTGCCCGATTATACACCCATGACTCCAGCCCTTGCGCCTGAACCCACCGGTAAAGCGACCACCAGCCTGCCCACCCCGCCCTCCTCTGCCCCACGGGCGGACTTTGATCAGCACTTGGCCAATGAATTGACCGTAACCGCTTCACTCATCGGCGCCGCGCTGAACCGGCCTGAGGTTCTGGCTGAACTCAGCTACAGTGTAGTTGAAATCGAGGAGGGGCGCGCGCTACATGTCGCCGCGCAGCAGGCGTTCAATGCCAGGCAGCAGGCAGTGAGCACCTCCAGCAGCGCCAACAAGACCCGCGACCAGTTGCTGACAAGCGTGCGTGAAGATTTTTCGGCCTACCGCGCCACTGTGCAGGCCAACTTTACCGAGGAGGTGCGCACCGCGCTCGGTGCCGGTGGCCGCGTGCCCGCCGACATTCAGAAATTCACTACCTTAGTCCGCAGCGCGTATGCGGCAGCCCAGCAAGCGCCCTACGCATCGGTGCTCGCCAAACGTAAGCTCACTCAGGCGGTTTTTACCGCCTATATTGCCCAGCTCGATGAACTCGTCGCCCTCGACGGCAAGGCGAAGGCGGCCGATCAGGGCGCGACCGCCGCCACCCAGACGCGGGACGAAGTAGGCACAGCCCTGCGCAAGTGGATTGGGTCCTTCCGCAAGCAGGCCAAGGCCGATCTGCGCAAGTTCCCCGAACTCCGCACCCAGTTGGATTTGTAATAAACCAATGCGCCTCCGGCACTGACCAGCCTTCGCCTTCCCTGGATTCATTTGGATTCTCACCACAAAGGCACCAAGGCACAAAGAACACACAAAGGTCGAAGCCCCTAAATGAGTTGGGTTTACACTCGTTTTATCTTCTCTGTGAATCCGGTGTGACTTCGTGCCTTAGTGGTGAAAGCCGAATCATTGAGTTTCAGGTGATTTGATTACTCACCCTACGATGTAAACCCTGCGGGCGAAAACACCGCTACGCTCCCCCCGCCCGCACCGGCGAATCGTGGAAACAAATACGCTCCACCGCCTCGTCGAAGTCAGCCGCCCCGCGGATGATGTCGATCTCCAGTCGCAGGTAATAAATTGCCACCGCACACGGCAGGCCTTCGGGCAGGCGCACCGCGTCTTTTTCCGTGGTCACGATGAACTCGACCTTTTGCTCAATGCCCTCGGTGAACAGCTCAACGAAGTCCTCCGAGGTGAACCGGTAGTGGTCGAGGAAGCGGCGGGTAAACTGGATACGACCGCCCAAATCGCGCACGAATTTCTCAAAGCTCTCGGGCACGGCGATGCCACTGAACGCACCCACACGTTTTCCATCCAGCCAGCCGAGCGGCTGGCGTTCGTCGCTGCCGAACCGCTGGAGATATTGGGGACGGTGCGCGCACTCGATCATGTCTACCCCGGGGTTGTGCTTCTGAATGAGTTCTTCGAGCTCCAAGTCGCGTTCGCCGTCGGACTTGGTCAGAAAAACGTAGCTGGCGCGTTTGAGGTGCTTGATCGGCTCGCGCAAAATGCCGCGCGGCAAGAGGTGACCGTTGCCAAACGGGTTGGTCTTGTCGACGAGCAGCAGATTGAGCCTGCCTTTAAGCGGCAGGTACTGAAAACCGTCGTCAAGGATGAGCGTGTCGCAGCCGAACTTTTTGATGGCGTAGGCGCCGGCTTTGACGCGGTTTTTATCCACGAGGACGAGCACACCGGGGAGATTGCGCGCCAGCATGTAGGGCTCGTCGCCGGCGGTTTCGGAATCGAGTAACACTCGATTGCCGTCGCTGACGATGCGCGGCGGCGGCTCCTCGGTGTGCGAGAGGCGGTACCACCATTTTTTCCACATCGGGGCCGACTTGCTGCGATAGCCGCGCGACAGGATGGCAACTTTGCGACCGCGGTCGCGCAGGGCGGCGGCGAATTTTTCCACCACCGGAGTCTTGCCGGTGCCGCCAACAGTCAAGTTACCCACCACCACGACGAGGCAGCCCAACGGTTGGTCGTGAAGGATGCGTTTCTGGTAAAGCCAAAGGCGCGCTTGGGCGATCCCGCTAAAAAGGTAAGACAAGCCCTGCAAAAACCCCGCGAAAACGGTCGCACGCACCCCTTCACGGCGACCGAAAATGACGTCGATCGTGTAGTGTTCGAAGGTGTTGAGTTGGCGTTTGAGCCAGGACGACATGCGGGCGGATTAGGGAGTTGACGGAAGGCAGGCTGGGGCGATTGGCTGACAGTTCTACCACGCCGCAAGCCGGGTCACGCAACTTAATCCTCTGCAAGTTGCCGACATCCTCCGGGGCGCGTCGCCGGTGGACATCCACACACGCCCATGAGCTACAAACTCTTCATCCCCGGTCCGATTGCCGTCTCCGACAAGACCCTGCGCGCCATGGCTCAGCCCATGATCGGCCACCGCAGCACCGATTTCGTGGCGCTCTACAACTCCATTCAACCGGACTTGCAGGCGCTCTTCTACACCAAGGATCCGGTGTACCTGTCCACCAGCTCCGCCTGGGGCGTGATGGAAGGCGCCCTGCGCAACGTCTGCCACAAGAAGGTGCTCAACTGCATGAACGGCGCGTTCTCCGACAAGTGGAACGACGTCGCCCTGCGCTGCGGCAAACAGGCCACCGCCCTCAAGTTTGACTGGGGCCAGCCGGTCGATCCCGAGGCCGTCCGCAAGGAACT
>JBIIMH010000290.1:0-3614 GCA_044338095.1 Rariglobus sp.
ATTGGGCCGAGAGCAGCACGGCGATCAGCAGCGTGTAGGGATTGGTGTGATCGAGCGGGATGGGGGTTTCTGGATACAGCTCGGCAAGATACCGATCGATGTAGGCGGCGCGTGCCGCAGCGGAACGGTAATCGGCGTTTTTTTGGGACTCCATACTCGCCGTCCACGTTCCCCATCGCACTGACGCAGGCAAGTCTGCAAACACCGCTCCGCCTCCGAACGACAAACGACGGTTTTTTCGCGAATCACGGTTATTTCCCGGGGGCCAACCGTGCGGCAGTCAGCACCGCAGTTTTGTCGTGCGGTTTATCCACCAAGGCGCGAATGACCGGCCCCACGCCCGTGGGAGCAGTCGCCGGAAACAAAACCATGCGCACGCGAGTTTGCGCGCCGACATTCAGGAGATGATGGCCGGCGAAAACCCATTGCGCTCCATCGAGGCAAGCCAGGCGGAAATCAACCGGTCCCTTGGCGGCAACGGTCCCCTCGACGCCCTCCGGCAGGTCCATAACCTTCCGCCCCACCTGCCCCGTGTAGGGGCGTCCCGTCGCGTTGACCACCGCGATATGCCCCACCGGAAAGCGCGCCGGATCATCGTCCAACGGAAGCACCAGAAATTGAATACCATCGGGGCGTGTTTCCGGCAGGGGAATAAACAACAGCAGCGCCTCCGTCATCCCGACCGGCAGCGTCGCCACCGCGACAGGCCGCGGCAACGGCTTAACGCAGGGTACCGCCGCCACTCCGGCCTGTGCATATCGAGCCCAGTCTTCCGCCGCATAAAAAGCCACGTCGGCCGAACCCGTGTACCGGTAACGCTCCGATTTATTTTGGCTAAAAAACCGCAAGCCCACCGGCTGGGAGCGCTTCGTCGGCAGGTAACACAACCCGTCCAATCGCTTGCGGCTAAAAACCGTGAACTGCACCGCCACCTCGGGCGGCGGCATAGCCTGGCCCTGAACGACAACCGGAAGGAGCACCCAAAGACTGATTAAATATCGGAGGGGGATAACCATCGGAATTGAGTGATTTTAAAACGACGCCCGAAGCCCCCCACGCGGGGCGCGGCCACGTCATCGTCCGCCGCGACGGTTTCAGGAAAGCGCTGCACGGTTGCCTCGCACCAGGCCCGCGCCGTTACCGTCGCGGCCGTGGGATTGATCACTTCACCGTAAGTACGAACCACAAAGGTATCCGATCGAGTGCGCAAATAGGGCGCCAAAGCGGTCATGATATCGGCAGGTGTGAGCGTGAGTGAGCCGAAGCCGAGATCAGTAAACGCATTCACTGGATTTACACTGATGCTCGCCGGATTGATCCCCGCATCCGCAATGGCCTTTTCCAACACGCTGGCCCCGCCCCAAAACGCCTGCGGCGCGAGAAACTCCTCCATGCTCCGAAAAGGTCCACTCGCCGCCACCTTGGAGCGCACCAGCCCCACGATCACCTGAGCCATCAGCTCAAGTTGAGCGGTCGTGAGCAGGTGCGTCGCGCCACGGTCGTTGCCCCCGCGCAGTCCCGCGCGAAAGGTTTTCTTGGAAAGGAGCCCGTCGATTGCGGAGTTAGAATCCGCATAGGTTTCCTGCGCCGATTGGGAAAAACGGAAAAAAGCCGGCCCGCCGGTTCCCGCACCCTCGGCAAGCGTGGCATCGTTCAACGACTCGTCGGCGCTCCCCTGCCCCACCCCGACCTGACTGCCCGTGCAGTCGTTGGGCACGGCACTCTCGTCGACCACCATGCGCTGAAACGGTTTTGCCGCACCGAAGCGCACCCCCGAAAGCACCGAGCGCCAGGCGGCCGGACTCGTCGAGTTCACATTGAAACCACCGGCCTGCAGCAGGAATCGCGAGGTGTAGGCGCTGCCACCATCGCGCACGACATCGAGCGACAGGGGCGTGGCGCGAACCGCCCGGCTATCGACCGGCAGAAGATTGGTGTTGGGCAAAGGAACGCCGTTCAACAAATCCGGCGCGCCGCCGGTCGAGGGCACCCCGGAAAAGAAATAGCGGTCAAACCAGCCATTAACCGTGCCGCCGCTCAGGTCGGCCACCGCCGCGCCCCACGAATTGCCCAACGCAAACGGGCGTCCGGTGGTGAAGCGCAGGTGCTGCAACTCACCCAACGACAACAACGGCAACCTCGGCAACTCGAACACCGGCGTATCATTGTTGGCCGAACGCGTGGAGCCCAGGGCGACGCCCGCCGCCCGATAAAGCAGGAAATTATTAACCCCCATGCTGGTGGCCGGCGTCCCCACATACGCCTCGGGATCGAGGTCGAGGGTCTCATTAAACGCGGTGAACACACTCGCCGGCGGGGACTGGTTTCTGAAATCGCCGCCCGCCGCCGAAAGCCAGCCGCGCTCTTTGTTCAACGAACTCGGCTGCCGGAGTCGAAAGCCGTAAGCGAACACCCAATTTCCGCTCGTCGCAGGATCTTCGACGTTGGGCACCAGCAGCGTCGGAAAAGTCGGCGAGGTGTAGGTCGCCAGTAAATTGATACCCGACTTGAGCCTGACTGTGATAACGGGTTCGGAGGCGGTGGTCACCTGCAACGCACCCGAAGTGCCCGTCAGTGGCATGGAGCTGTAACCCCAACCTTGGGCCGACAGGTTTTTGGAATAAAACGTCAGGTTAGCCGTCGGCGTGGAACCGGTGCCCGTTACCCAAGCATAAAGGCGGCCCGGCAACCAGGATGCCCGGTCGGTTTGCGCGCCGACCGTGAAGGGGAGCCGGACTTGCATCGGCGGGGGCGATCCGCCGGCACCCTGCAATATTGCACCCACCGCCTGCAGATCAAAAACCCCTGCGGCGCCGCCCGGCCCCGTATCAGTGATTTGAATTCGCGGAAGTCCGGAGATCTCCAGGGTGAGTCCGGTCGGCGGCACGAAGGCGGCGGTGTAGGGATTCCACAGCTCGACGAAAAGCCGCGAGCGCACCTGCACCGAGCCGCCCGCGCGCAGCACGCGAAATTGAAGGAGGAAGCTCGCCAAGACCGGCGCCACGCCAAACTCCAGGGCCGGCACCTCGGCGCTCGCAGCCGTCGCCACTGTGGGAAACAGGTGGTAGCGCCGCCGTGCCGACGCCGTCGTAGTGATGGGCGGAACGGCGGTATTGGTGTCGCTCGGCGCCTCCATGTACGCCGGGTAATTCACGAAGGCCGCAAAGGAGTTGCCCAAGAGCGCCGGCTGCGCGGAGAGGTCGCGCAACAATCCCCGGTGCGCGTGCCAATCCGGTAGCGTGTTGGCCAGAAGCGACACGGCGCGCACCGTGAAATCGTGATAATGCTCACGCAAAAACCCGCCCAACGGCGCACTGGCCGCCACGGGGGTTAAAAACTGGCATTGATTCATCTCCAGCAGGCGTTGGCGAAGCGGGTCATTACGCGCATCCAGCGGATCAAACCCACTGCGGTCGTTGGCCACATTGCGGAAGTAGCTCGGCGCGGTCGCGATTTGCTGACGGATACGGTTGCGCTGATCGTCCACCGCCGACGTCACCCACGGCGGGTAATTCACCTCGCCCGTCCGGTCCGGTAAACCGATGGAGGCCTTCACTCCTTGGTCGCCGACCCAGTACGCGTAACGACCGACGGTTTTGGCCGAGGCGAAACCC
>JBIIMH010000291.1:0-3603 GCA_044338095.1 Rariglobus sp.
GGGGTAAACGGCGAGATTGCCGGGCTTAGTTAAACTGGACCTTGGGGGCTTGGCGCTCGGAGGGGTCTTCGATTTGAAACAAGGTGGCGGTCTGGAAACCGAGTGCGCCGGCCAGCAGAACGGCAGGAAAGGTTTCACGCTGGGTATTATAGGCCATGACGCTGTCGTTGTAGGCCTGGCGGGCGAAGGCGATTTTGTTTTCGGTCGAAGTGAGCTCCTCGGTGAGCTGCATCATGTTCTGGTTGGCCTTGAGCTCGGGATAAGCCTCGGAGACGACCATGAGGCGGGAGAGCGCGCCTCCCAAGCCAGCTTCGGCGGCGAGCAGGCTGCCTACTGCTGCAGGATCGGCGGGGTTTGCGGCGGCGGTTTGGGCGGCGGAGGCGGCGATATTGCGTGCCTTAATCACCGCTTCGAGCGTCTCACGTTCGTGTTTGAGGTACCCCTTGGCTGTTTCGACCAAATTAGGGATGAGATCGTAGCGGCGTTTAAGCTGCACATCGATTTGCGCGAAGGCGTTTTTGAAGCGGTTGCGCAGTGCGACAAGGCCGTTGTAGATGCCGACAGCCCATAGGCCAACGATCACTACGCCGAGAAAAAGTACGCCGAGGACGATGATAATGGGTGTCATGTTTTAAGGTAGATGGTCCGATGGAAGAAGTCGGCGACTGTGTCCTTCAGCGAGAGCGGGGCGAGGCGGAACTGTTTACAACGCGGTTGATTGTTTCGGGAGTGCCGAGCAAGTTCGGGTTTTTCGCATGCCGATCAGAATCCTGTTAACCCTTTTGCTGGCCTTGGTCGTGGTCCGGACATCCGCGTGCGCCGGCGAGGTGCAGGCCGACTCAGCGCCCCTGCTTTCAGTGGCTGAGGAACCGGTGTTGCCAGGCGGGGCGTTGCGCTCGTTTGTGGCGGCGAGGCGGGCGCTGGAGTTGGGCTTTCCCTCAACGGCTGCGGGAATTTACAGCCAGTTGCTCGCCTCCCCTCAGGTGATCGGAGCTGCGCGCAACCTGATGGTGCTCGAATTGGTCAGCGCACGACTTAACGAGGGGCGCACGGAGGAGGCGGAGCGTGCCTTGCAGGCTTACGTGGGGACTCCGACGGCGGGTTACTGGTTACGGTCGGGGTTGATCGCCGTGCGTCGCAAGCGTGTTGATGCGGCGCGTGCCGCCTTGTCCGCGGCAAGGGTTGAGGAATTGGTGGTGGCGGAGCGGGCCTGGTGGAGTTTTTTACAGGGGCAGGTTGCCGACGCGGGCGGGGATTTCGCCAAGGCGCGCGACGCTTATCAGCGGGCTGCCGATGCGGCGGTATCGGAGGTTCAGAGGGCGCATTTGGTGCTGGCGCGTGAGCAAGCGCGGCTGAGTCTGGGTGAGGCGAGCGAGGCGCAGTTGAATACGTTGCGCCAAGGCGCCGAGCGCTATCAGGGCAAAAAGGTCGGGTATGCCTATGCGCAGCAGTATGCGGCGTTGCTAGCGGTGCGCGGCCGCACCGAGGAGGCGGCGGATTTTTTGAAAAAGCAGTTGGAGTTGTTGCCCGTGGGAGAGGGAGTGGCGCGGGATGATTTTCGGTTGCTCCTGGGCTTGATTTCCGGGGCGCGGCGGGCGGATGGGCGCACTGCGCTTGAAGGGCTTTTGGCACGAGCGGGAGAACTGGACTTGCAGCGCGTGGCTCTGCACCTGTTAGCGCGGGACGCAGCCGACGCGGCGTTTTACAGCAAGCTCAACGGGCTGATCACGGCTGCTCCCCCGCACCCAATATTGGCGGATCTTCTACTCGTACGCGCCCAACTCGCGCTGACAGAAAAGCAGGTTCAGGTGGTCGAAAAGAGCGGCGCTTTGGATACGGTCGTTGCGGCCAACCTGGCGCAAGTTGAGGTGGATGCAAAGGCGTTGCTGGCAAAGTTTCCCGCCTCCGAGCTTAAGCCGGCGTCACTCGGGTTATTGGCGGATCAGGCATGGGAATTGAAGCGCTACCGCACTGCGGCTGATTACGCGGCACTGGCGCAGGCCGAACTGCCGCCATCGGAAGTGCGGGCCTCGCTAGGTGTGATGATTGCGGAGGCTCGCTTTAAGGCCGGTGATTTTAGTGCGGCGGAGAAGGCGTACGCGGCGGCGCTCGACGAGGTGCCCGTCGGGGTTGATCCGGGCCTGCTCATGGCGCAACGCGTGGTTTCGCTCATTCAGGCAGGGCAATTGGATGGGGCCATCGTGCAGTTGGATCGCTTCGCGCAGGATGCTCGACTGGGGTTGGTTCAACGCTGGCAGGTGGAGTGGGTTTTATCTAGCGCGCTGCAGGCGGCGGGACGCGAGTCGGAGGCTTACGCACGGGTTAACAAACTAGTGGCCGGAACCAATCCAGAGGATGGCGGGCTGTCAGGGGAATTGCGGGCGCGCTTGGCTTGGTTGCAGGCCCGTCTGTCGCTGGTGGCCGGTCAGCCTGAAAAAACTCTGGAATTGGCAGCCGCCATACCCCGGCAATTAACAGGGGTGGCGGCGGATTTACGCGCTCAGGTGGAGGCGGGGATTCGGTTGATGCAGGCCCAGGCAAAGTTCCGGCTTGGGCAGTCCGCCGAGGCATTGGCGGCACTGGCTTCGGTGCGAGCCGACTTTCCTCAAGCGGATGCCGCAGTGTATTCGTTCATTGATGAGGCGGATTATTACGCGGGCAAGGGGCTCTACGTGGATGCGCAGAAGTGTCTGATCGATCTGGCGGATAAGTTTAAGCAGCACGAGTACGCGCCCTACGCGCTTTACCGTGCGGCACTCATTGTGGAGCAGCGAGGCGAGGATCAGTATTATGAGGAAGCCTACAAAATTTTGGAGCGAATAGTGAGCGCCAGGGACTACGCGCAGTCTCCCATCATTTTCCATGCTCGGCTCAAGCAAGGCGACCTCGCGCGCCGATTAAACGACTTTCCCCGGGCCCGCCTTACCTACGAGTTTTTGATTAACAACTATGGCCATCACTCCGGGGTTTTGGCGGCAGAGCTGGCGCTAGCGGCCTGCCACCGGGCCCAAATCACACCCTCGGATGTTTCACATTATGAAAGCGCGCTGACGATTTTGGAGCGGCTGCAGGACTTGCCCTCGGCGTCTGTGGACATGCGCGTGGAGGCTGGGTTTCAGCTTGGCGACCTGTTGGCGACCAAGGGTAAAGCGGCTGAATTGGACCGCGCGGAGATCGTTTGGTGGACGTTGGCCACGACGTATCTGCTCGATGACGTGCAAGTAGAAAAATTGGGCACAAAGGGGCGGTATTGGATCGCCCGTGCACTGGTTCGGTTTGGAGATCTGCGACGGGCGCGTGGCAATCTTGAGGAGGCGCGCAATGCGTACGAACTGATCATTCGGAAAAAACTTCCCTTCGCCAAGTTGGCGCGCGAGTCCTTTATACGTGCAGGTGGGCAGTCCCTGGCCGAGCCGTAACTGCAACCAATGGTAACGGTTAAAACCACGCGCCTTTGCCCACATTTCATCCTATTTAGGTAATTTTAATTCATGCCCACAGATTCAAGTCTCTTAATTCGCGGTGGCCCCATGATGTGGGTGCTTTTGCTGCTGGCTGTCCTCGTGCTCGTTTTGTTTATCGAGCGTACGTTTTACCTGCACC
>JBIIMH010000457.1:0-3591 GCA_044338095.1 Rariglobus sp.
GATCGGACCGGGGGGGGGTGGGGTCTCAGACGAACACCCGAAGAGGTCGGCACGCCTCAAGGCCGCGACTCTTCCAGCCGGACAATTCGCCGGCTGGCTCCCGGATACACCGGCGGCGCGTAGTGGACTCGAACCGCCCGGCCTGGCTGGAGTGCCTCGGCCAACTGCGGCAGCCGATATTTGCTCCGGGAAAGGAATCGGTCGCAATGAACGATGGCGACGCGTATCGCAATCGGTTGTTTTACATAAGGATGGAGTCGCCTATTGACAAAATACGCCGCTTTATCCAGCTAAAAAGCAAGCGCTTGTAAAGCAACTCCATGTTCACAGTTTCGCCATCATTTCGTAACAATACCGGTGTTTAATAGATGCGTGGTTGGGCGCAGTCGGTGGCTGTAGTGGATCTTTTCGGGCCATGATCCGCCTTGGGCAGCGTGCTTCCGCTACTCAAACATAAAACTTTATCATCTATACGCTCCCACCCTTCTGCCGCCGTAATGGAAATCGATTACGGCGCTGGATAAAAAACCACAAAATGAAAAAACTCACTCACCATCATCCTCGCGGACTGATAGCCGCGATTGCGGTTTATGGCGCTCAGTTTGGGCACCTCCCAACATCGGGATTCTCCTTAAAATGAAAACCCAACTCAACTCCCTCCTCGTGGGTGCCTCGTGCAAACTGGTGCAAATCCCGTTTCCTATGATTAATAGCACGTTATCATACATCAGGGCATCGACCAGCCGATGCATGCTCCTGGTCGTCGCGCTCATGGCCGTCGGGGGTCAAGCGTGGGCGCTCGGCTATCCTGAAGGCCGAATTGATGCCGATCTATATAGGCGGGGAGCGAATTGGGTTGTCCGGTCAGAATCCGGCGTTTCCAATTCCTATGAATTTGTCCGCAGGCCAAACGAAAACCAGGACATCGGCCGCCTCGTTGCTCAAACTACCTATGTCGTTCCGTCGGATGGTCGGTATCAATTCACGACGGGTGTGAAGAATGGAAATGCTCACCTGTCAATTTGGGGTGTTGGCAATGTTAATCAGGTCAGCAGCGGTGGTGCGGGCTCGAATGACATTGTCTATTCCAACCCCTCCTATCAGAGGGACTATCGTGCTGGAACCAGGGTCCAACTGGGGTTTCATGCGAGTTTCGGTGATGGATCCGACTACGCCTTTGCCAAAGTGACAGTCACCCGCGTCGGTGATTTGCCACCCGCTACTCCGCCCGGCGGTGGTTCTGGTGGCGGATCGCCAGGGGGTGGTTCTCCTGGAAATCAAGCCCCTGCCGCTGCCGTAAACTCTGGATTTGTATGGGGCGAGGTGGCTCAATCAGATTTTGGTCAAGATAGTTACCATACCAAGACGTGGACCCCATCGGGCGCGTTCATTGGAACGGTGTACAGTGACGCAAACTTGTCCCGGACATCGAACCAGAACAGCAACGTCGGAATCGTTGGCTGGCGTCGCCTTCTGGTCGCCCCATCTGCTGGTACCTATACCATGTCCGCCAATGCCTCCAATGCCCAAGTATGGCTGCGGATTAATGGCCAGAGTGTGGCAATGCCCTACGCAATAACCGTTGCGCAAGGTCAGCAGGTCAAAATCGACTGCGTGGCTTCCTTTGGGGCTGGCTGGAATGCCAGTGCCGGTCTGACAGTCGGGTGGCAGGCTAGTGTTCCTCCGGTCAATGTTCCTCCGGCCAATACTCCACCGTCTGCTGCGGTTGACTCTGGATTTGTCTGGGGTCTCGTAGCTCAAACTGACTATGTCCAGGATCGATACCACACGAAGACCTGGACGCCATCGGGGTCATTTCTTGGATCGGTCTATGGTGACGCGAGCTTGTCCCGGACATCGAGTCAGAACAGCAACGTCGGAATCGTTGGCTGGCGTCGCCTTCTGGTCGCCCCTGCTGCTGGTACCTATTCCTTGTCCGCCAATGCCTCCAATGCCCAGATTTGGCTGCGGATTAATGGCCAGAGCGTGGCAATGCCCTACACGCTGACCGTTGCGCAAGGTCAACAGTTCAAGATCGACTGCGTCGCTTCCTTTGGGGCTGGTTGGAATGCCAGTGCCGGTCTGACAGTCGGGTGGCAGGCTAGTGCTCCTCCGGCCAATACACCACCGTCGGCTGCGATCGACGCTGGTTTTGTCTGGGGGCAAGTAGCTCAAGCCGACTATGTCCAGGATCGATACCACACGAAGATCTGGACGCCATCGGGGTCATTTCTTGGATCGGTCTATGGTGACGCGAGCTTGTCCCGGACATCGAGTCAGAACAACAACGTCGGAATCGTTGGCTGGCGTCGTCTTCTGGTTGCCCCAGCTGCTGGCACCTATTCCTTGTCCGCCAATGCCTCCAATGCCCAGATTTGGCTGCGGATTAATGGCCGGGGTGTGGCAATGCCCAACACGCTGACCGTTGCTCAAGGTCAGCAGGTCAATATCGACTGCGTCGCTTCCTTTGGGGCTGGTTGGAATGCCAGTGCCGGTCTGACAGTCGAGTGGCAGGCTAGTGCTCCTCCGGCCAATACTCCACCGTCGGCTGCGATCGACGCTGGTTTTGTCTGGGGGCAAGTAGCTCAAACCGACTATGTCCAGAATCGATACCACACGAAGACCTGGACTCCATCGGGGGCGTTCATTGAAACAGTCTATAGTGACGCGAGTTTGTCCAGGACGTCGAGTCAGAACAGCAACGTCGGAATCGTTGGCTGGCGTCGCCTTCTGGTCGCCCCTACTGCTGGTACATATTCAATATCTGCCAATGCCTCCAATGCGCAGATATGGCTGCGGATTAATGGCCAGAGTGTGGCAATGCCCTACAATCTGACCGTTGCGCAAGGTCAACAGGTCAAGATCGACTGCGTCGCTTCCTTTAGGGCAGGTTGGAATGCAAGTGCGGGTCTGGTAGTCGGGTGGCAGGCTAGTGTTCCTCCGGCCAATACTCCACCGTCGGCTGCGGTCGACGCTGGATTTGTCTGGGGGCAAGTGGCTCAATCAGACTATATCCAAGATAATTACCATACCAAGACTTGGACCCCATCGGGCACGTTCATTGGATCGGTGAACGGTGACGCGAGCTTGTCCCGGACATCGAGTCAGAACAGCAACGTTGGGATCGTTGGGTGGAGAAGACTTCTGGTTGCGCCGTCTGATGGCACCTATTACTTTTCTGCCAATACCTCAAATGCCCAGTTGTGGCTGAGGATCAATGGTCAGGGAGTTTCACTTCCTTACAACATGACGGTTATCGAGGGGCAGGAAGTAAAGATTGATTGCGTGGCAACACTGGGTGCTGGATGGAATGCAAGCGCAGAGCTGTCATTTACCCGGAGGGATTCCGATTCTAGCAGAACCCGCCCAATCAGCTATACTGCCTCGGTTACGTACAACACCAATAATCTGACTGCGGGATGGTCCTGGAGTCCGCATCATGCCGTCACTTTCAAGGCTGGAGAGTGCCAGGGTCAGTTGATCGCAACCGGCATGTTCACCCCGTCAACCTTTCACTTCGCTGGAGCTGGTACCGCCCGCTTAAAATGCAGGACTGAGTTTATTGCGGGATTAGAATCTCCCGAATGGAAA
>JBIIMH010000292.1:0-3586 GCA_044338095.1 Rariglobus sp.
GAAACTCATCCAGGTTGAGCCCCTTCCCATCCGCCGATCGAACCCATTCCGGGACGGCTGTGATCTTTTTTGTCCAAATCCGCCGAAACCAGCGGAGTCAATGTAACGAGCGAATCCCGCCCGGTCGTTTCCCTTAAAAAGAATGAAATCAGAAGTACTCCAAAGTCTGAGCCCCGCTCACGCCGCCTCCCCCTCGTGTTCTTCCCCGAGCTGAACCATTCCATCCCGCAACGTTTAAGCTTCCTCTCAGACAACGAAGACTCACCGGCGAGCACAATGTCCTCCGAAAAAAGAGTCACTTCTGCCGCTTTTTTTCGTCAGACCCCGGAAGTTTGCCACGCCCGAGTGCTTCCCCGGGCTTTTTGAATGCCCAGCGGTTCTGGGGCGTTCTACGCCGCCCGGGTAATGGGGGATGGCCAGCGGGCCTCGGCTTGCGCCCGGCCATCTCGCGGCTGCGTTCAACACGATTGGCTGGTCGCGCCCCGATCTGAACCCGAGCCCCGGCAAGAGCGTCCCCTGAGAAAATCCCCGCTTTGCCAGGTTGCGGGGCGAGCCAGGGCCCTCGTGAGCTGGAGGCTCTTCCGCGACGCGCAGGCTGAGAGGCCTCGCCGAGACGGGGGCCGCGCTCATTCCCCCCCACCCGCAGACTTGATTTTCCTATGTTGCCTACCCCGAAACACAACCCCTGGATTCAGCTTGGTTTGAACCATCCCGCCCGCGCCGTCGCGCGTCTTTTTGCGGGTGTCATCCTCAAGGCTCGCCTTTGGGGCGTCTCACTGGCAGGTGCGGCGCTTTCCAAGATTGGGAATCCGCGCGGCGACTCCGGTCGCCGCAGGCCGTCTGCGACGGCGCATCCACTCCGACGCGCCGTGGCGGTGGTCGTCGTGGCCTGCCTGCCGGTGGTTGGCGCGGCGCAGGGGCCGAGCCCCGCCCCGGTCCCGCTCAACGTCTTGATGATCGGCAACAGTTACACCGACTTCGCCTCTCCCTCTGTGCGGCGTTATTTCATGGCCGACCCGCTGATCAAGCCGATTTTCGAGACCTATTATGGGTCAGGATTGTCGCTCAAGCGGCACGCGGATCAAAACGCGGCCACCGCGAGCCGTCCGCTTACGGCGAAGATAAAATCCAGGCCTTGGGATGTGATTGTGCTGCAGGACCAGAGTGATACGCCGCAAGGGTATGCCGGATCCCGTGAAAACAGCCTCTTCTGGCAGGGAGTCTCCAGCCTGAATCTGCTGATTAAGGACAACTGTCCGAATCCCAATGTGAAGATCGTCTATTATTGCACCTGGCCCAAAAGGAAACTTGCGTGGCCCGACAAGCTTGAGGATCAGAAAAAGATCAACATGGCCTATGAGGCGGCTGCGACCAATCTGCCGATCAAGGGTGTGGTGGCCTACTGCGGCGACAGCTGGCTCAACGCCATGGTGGCCCGTCCCGACATCGACCTTTATTTCCCTGATGGCAACCATCCAAATCCACGAGGGCAGTATCTCGCCGCAGCCTGTTTGTATCAGGCCGCGACCGGCCGCAGTTTGCTGGCGGGATGGGATGGGACTGACAACTCCCCAGAGAACGGCATCGATGCCGTACTCTCCCGCCAGTTCCAGGATGCCGCCCACAAGGCCATGGCGCGGGGAGTGCCGGAACTGGGCTGGTTCAAGGCGGAGTCGGGGTCGTCGAGTCCCGTAAAATTGAGCTGGGCCAACGGCGCAACGACTCCGCTTCGAGTCCGCGTGGAACGCGCCTCCGCCGAGTCGCAGTCCGCTTGGACGGAGATTGCCCAGGCAAACCAGGACAAAGGAGTCGTCGCCAGCCACCTCGATCTGACTTCCGAACGCGGCCGCGCTTACAGATATCGCATTCGCGGCGAGAACGTCGTCGGGTTTGGAGCCTACAGCCAGGAGGTGACTGTGCAAACGCCCCCGATGATCATTCTGCCGCCGACCGATCTGGTGACGAATCAGAGTGGGCGGGATCGAGTCCGTTTGGATTGGAAGCCGAACGGCGCGACTAGGTTTCGGATCCAACGGCGGGCAATTTCAGGGAGCACTTGGAACGAGATCGCCAGCAACGTCGGCGCTCCCTTCAAGGACGATCCCACCCGCTATTTCCACGACGACGCTCTGCTGCCGTCGGCGAGATCCGCCGACTACGCTTACCGGGTATGCGCGGTCACGCCGTCCGGAGACTCGGATTACTGCCCGGAAGTGGTCGGTTATCTCTGGCCAAGCAGTCCCAACGTCACCGTCGCCACGGCTGAAAGTCCAACCGTGACTCTGACTTGGACGGATGACTGGGACAACGAGACCGCGATCCTCATCGATACTCTGGATGCCGCAAACAATCCGGTTGAAGCGAAGCGAATATTTCTGCCCGCAGGCAGCACGCGTTTTGTGGATAACCGCGCCGATCTGCCCAACACAGTCTACAAATACCGGGTTCATGCCGTTGTCCGAGGGCAACCGTCCTTTTATTTCAAGGAGGTGGCTGCCACGACCGGCGGCGTCGTGCGGCCTGCGCCATACGGGTTCAAGGCGATTTATTACCACAACTATCCCGACAATCCGCTGACCAATGTCGCTCTGTTCTGGGAATACAATGCAGCGGCAGACGCAAGTTTTCAGGTCGAGCGCCGAGCCGGCCCGAGCGCCGATTGGCAGCCTTTGCAGACCGTCTCAGGAAAGTTGTCTTGGTCGGGATTTGTTGACCGTAACCTGACGCCTGGAACTGCCTACGAGTATCGAGTCAGGGCTGTTTCAGCGGATGCCCAGCTCTCGCGCTACAGCGATGAAATCCGGGTGACTACCGGAAACAAGGTTCCGTTGTCTGCGGCGCAAATGCGGGGAATTCCACAAACGGGCGGGAAAGTGAGCCTGAGCTGGGAGCACTTCTCAGGCAACGTCACCGGGTTTAAGGTTCAGCGGAAGCGGAAAGACGACGCGCTGTGGACAGCGCTGGGAGCTCTTCCGGCCGGTGTTCGGAGCTTCGAGGATCAAGGCTTATTGCCGACCGCAACCTACGAATATGAGATTCGGGCTTATAACAGTACTGGCAGTTCGCTGCCGGCAACGGTTGCCGTAAACACGCTCGGCGATGGCAAAACAAATGCCGGGCCCGTCGCCGCGCCGCAGAGCGTGAACGCGGTGGAGGACGTTGCGAAAGTCATCACGCTGACCGGCAGCGACGTGGACGGGACGATTGCGTCGTACGCCGTGAGCACGGCGCCCGTGAACGGGACGGTGACCGGGGCATGGCCGAGCGTGACGTACACGCCTAGGGCGAACTTCGCCGGGCCCGACAGCTTTGAGTTCACGGTGACGGACAACAGCGGAGCCGTGAGCGCGCCCGCGAAGGTGAACATCACGGTGGGCGCTGTGAACGACGCGCCGAGTTTTGTGAAGGGAGCCGACCAGACGGTGGCGTTCAATTCCGGGGCGCGTGCGGTGACGGGCTGGGCGAGCGGGATCAGCGCCGGACCGTCGGACGAGTCTGCCCAGGTGTTGAGCTTTTCTTTGAGCAGCAACAACGGCGCGTTGTTCACTGTGCAGCCCGCGGTTTCCGCCGTCGGCGCGCTGACGTT
>JBIIMH010000011.1:0-12791 GCA_044338095.1 Rariglobus sp.
CTCGGCCTGCGGCGCCACCGTGGGGGCGATGAGGGCTTGGTGGCTGAAGTAGTGATCGCTCAAAACCGGATGCAGTTGATAGAGGCGATCGAGTAACGTGGACAGGATGTCGCTGAGTTTACCCGTGGCCGCCGTGCCCGTAGCCACGTCGTCGTTGAAGTGTCCGGCCAGCCTTACCTTGGCGATGAACTGTAAAAGCTCAGTGACGGTCGCGACCATGGGGCCTTCGCCGGCTTCACCCAGGTCCTGGCGGATCGACCGCAGGCTGGTTTTGATCTGGTGGAGGTTGTGGAAAATGCTGCGGGGCGCGTCGGGTTGTTGCAGGAACAATTCAGCCACCCGGCGCGGTTGGCTGCGCATCTGATAAAGCCTGCGGTAGGCGTCCTGGGAGCCGAGCATGCGCAACAGCGCCGAGAGCTCGGGGTTGTCGCGGTACGGCGTGCGCGCCTCGGCCGGGCCGGCGGGTTCCTTGGTGGCAGGGGCGGCCGAGTCGAGCGCGCCGAGCACGTGGCGCAGCGCACTGCAGGTCATGGTGGCGCGTTCCAGGTGCATGCCCATGTGCAAAAAGTGCCAGCCCGCGTCCTGGACCATGGTGCGTTCGGCCAGGCCGATGATGGCGTTGATTTCCGTGAGCACGGCTTGCACCGCCTGGGCGGGCAGGGCGGGGTCGCGGGCGGTGTGCAGGCTGGGACGACGGGCGGCGGCGGGCCTTTGCTGGAGCAGTTCATCAAGGCGGCGTTGCAGCCGGCCTAGTGTCGTCCAGACCTCCGGGCTCACGTAGTCGCGCAGTTGACGGGCGTTTTCCACCGCCCAGCTCACCGAGGCGTAAATTGAACTGGAGTTGGCCGCGTCCAGCGACATGCGCCACATCAGGTCGGTGGACAGCGAGGCGTGGGGATTGGCCCGGGCGGTGATCTTGTGGTCGGTATGGCCGGTGGCTTCAAGCAGGCCGCGCCACAGCGGCAGCCAGCGGCGGCGGTCGCGCGCGGAAATCTCCTCAAGCGACACGTCCTCCAAAATGGACAACATGCGCGCGGTGGCCTCGGCCCGCTCCAGGTAACGGCCGAGCCAGAATAGGTTTTCCGCGGCGCGGGAGCCGAGGGTGTGGGTCTGCACGCCGCCGGCGGGCGCCTCGTGGTCGGCGATGTCGCCGGAGTTGGCCTGGGTGTCGATGAGCACGACGGTGTCGGCGGTGGTGCCGACGCGGGCGGGGTTGGGTTCGGCGGCGCTGATGTGGACCAAGCCGCCGGGGAAAACCGAGAAGTGTTTGCCTTGGCAGAGCACGAAGGCGCTCAGGCGGGCCGGGGGGGCGTTGCGCGAGCCGGAGCTCACAGGCAGCAGTTGCAGGCGCGGCCGGGCCACGAAGGCGTGAGGGTTGGCGCGCACGATCGGGGCCAGTCCTTCGGGGCCGAGCAGGGCGACGGGCGCAGGCGCGGGGGTCGTGGCGGTGGAAACCCAGTCGCCAATACGCGCGTCGTGGGTGGGCTGGATGCGCAGGCTGTCGCGGTTTTCCAGGATGTAATCGAGGTGGTCGGTGTCGCCGCAGGTGAACGTGGGGACCGAGCCGAGCAGGGGCTTTTCGCCCAGGTAAAAGCGCAGCAAGCGCGGGGCAAACGCGTTGAGCGCGCGGCTCTCGGCCACACCGGTGCCAATGGCGTTGGCGACCACCACCCGGCCCGAACGGATGCACTGGAGCAGGCCGGGGATACCGGCGTTTTCACGGTCGGTGGAGAACACAACCGGGTCGATGTGGGCGTCGTTGAGGCGGCGATAAATCACGTCGACGCGCTCCAGTCCGGCGATGGTTTTGAAGTAAACGCGGTTATCGAGCACCAGCAGGTCGTCGCCACGGGCAAGCGGCAGGCCCATTTTGCGGGCGAGGAAACTGTGTTCGGAGTAGAACGGGTCGTGCGGGCCGGCGGTGAGCACCACGATCGACGGCGCGCTCACCGAGCCGGGCGCCAGCGAGCGGAGGTGGTCGAGCAGTTGTAGCGGGAAATTGATGACGCTGTGGTAGTCGGGCAGCGCGCGGTACAGCTCGCCCGCCTCCTGGGTCATGAAGCGGCGGTTTTGCACCGCATAGCTCAGGCCGATGGGGGTGTTGGTGTGGACGTCGTCGAACAGCCAGCCGTCGGCGGTTTTGACCAGGTCGAAGCGCAGCAGGGTAGCGGGGCTCTGACGGGTGGGCTCCAGGCCGAGGCAAGGGCGGCGGTAATACGGGTTGGCCAGGACGAGTTCGGGCGGGATGATGCCCTGGTGCAGGGCCTGCTGGCCGCCGTAGAGGTCGACCAGCAGCGCGTTGATGTAATGGGCGCGCTGGCGCAGGGCGGCTTCGAGCCGCGCCCACTCGGGGGCATCGATCACCAGCGGGGTCGGCTCGAGCTCCCAGAACGGCAGTCCGGCGGGGCCTGCGGCCACCCCGAAGTCGGTCAGGCCGGCGTCGCGAATGGACGCGCGCAACCGCGTGCGCAACGGGCGAAGTTGCGCTGGATGAAGCGAGGGAAAGTGGAGCGGCCGTGCGGACGACATGAATGGCGGAGCGGATAAAACAGGGGGGCGGCGCTCAGGCGCAAGCATGTCGTTTGCCAGACAAGGGGGGATTTTTAGGCCCACCGATTTGGACAACTTTGGATAACCTGATAACCCGTGCACACCTGCACGGCTCCGCCCTTGTTTTCAAGAGGCAGGCGGGTTGGGGTTAAAACCCTGTGACTGTGACCACCCTCATTATCATCGATGACCACAAAATCATCCGCGACGCGCTGCGGGCCCTGCTGGGGCAGGCCGAGGGAATGAAGGTGATCGGCGAGGCCTCCGACGGCCGTGCTGGCGTCGAACTGGTGCTGGCCCAAAAACCCGACGTGGTCCTCATGGATATGGGGCTGCCCTTGCTCAACGGCATGGAGGCCACACGCCAGTTGCGCGAACGCGGTTATCGCCGCGGTATCGTG
Organism: Rariglobus sp.; assembly: GCA_044338095.1. Classification (GTDB taxonomy): domain Bacteria; phylum Verrucomicrobiota; class Verrucomicrobiia; order Opitutales; family Opitutaceae; genus Rariglobus. Next base: position 2,952 of record JBIIMH010000011.1, read on the forward strand.
ATGATATCGATGCACACCGAGCGCCATCTCGTGCGCGGCACCCGCGAGGCCGGGGCTGACGCCTACGTGCTCAAGGAACATGCTTTTGACCATCTCCCGCTTGCGATCGCGGCGGCCAACCGGCGGGAGTCTTTTTTCAGTCCGCAGCTCGGCGAACTGGATGGCGATGCGGCCGGGTTGACCGGTTCGCTCACGCCGCGCGAGCGCGAGGTGCTGCAAATGCTCGCCGAGGGCGCCACTGCCAAGGAGATCGCTTTCGCGCTCCAGCTTAGCTCGAAGACCGTCGACGTGCACCGCGCCAACCTCCAGCGCAAGCTCAACGCCGGCACGCTGGCCGACCTCACGCGCATCGCCCTGCGTGAGGGCATCGCCCAACTCTGAGCCGATGCCGCACCTCATCCCGATCGAGGTCTTGCAACGCTGCCTGGGTCACGCACGCCACGGCTTTACAATCGTCGATGCCCGTCAGCCGGACCAGCCGCTGTTGTATGTGAACAAGGCCTTCATGGCGATGACCGGGTACAGTCGTGAGGAATTAATTGGCCGAAATTGCCGGATGATGCAGGGAACGGATCGCAATCAGGTGGGAGTCAAAACCATCCGTGCGGCGCGAGAAGCGGGGCAGCCGGTACGCGTTACCCTGCGCAACTACCGCAAGGACGGGACGCTGTTTTGGAATGACCTGAGTTTGACCCCGATTTTCGACGAGCAGGGGGTGCTGACCCATTACATCGGCGTGCAGGAGGACGTGACCCAACAGCGCAAGGTGCAGGCGCGGATCTTGCGGCATCAGCGCCAGCTCCAAGTGCTGGCGGAGCGGCTGATTCGCACCGAGGCGGCGGAGCGGCAGAAGCTTGCCTGCGAGGTGCACGATCAAGTGGGGCAAACCCTGGCGTTGTGCCGCATGCAGCTCGGCGAATTGACGCGCGACCTCGGCGGCGCGCACGTGCCACCGGTTTTGGGGGCGGTGTGCGGTTTAGTGGAGACGGCGCTGAAGGAGGCCCGCGGCCTGATAGCGGAGCTCAGTCCGCCGCTGTTGCGTGAACTGGGTTTGGCGGCCGCCCTGCAAAACCTGGGCGAGCAACAGGCGCAGCGTTTCGGCATAGCGGTACGGGTCAATGTTGAGATCGGGCGCAAGCCGGTGCCCGAAAAGGTGGCGCAACTGGTGTTTCGGTCGGCGCGCGAGTTGTTGATCAATGTGGGCAAACATGCCGCAGCGCAGGTCGTGCAGGTGGGGCTGCAGGTGGAGGCTGGCGAACTGGTGCTAAAGGTGGAGGATGACGGCAAGGGCTTCCGCACGCGTCGGCAGGTCGAGGCAGCGGACGGCGGGTTCGGGTTGTTGAGCATCCGCGAGCGGGCGGTCTACATGGGCGGCGGCTTGAAGGTGGTCAGCCGGGTGGGCAAGGGCTCCCGGGTGGTGCTGCGCCTGCCGTTGGCGCAGAAACGCCGGAGCGCATAGGCGGCCGGGGGCGGGGGGAAAACGTCCAACACCCAACATTGAACATTCAACGTTCAATGGGGCCGAAGCGGCCGAAATCCACTGCGCAACGTCGAACATCCAACTTTGAACATCCAACGTTCAACCGGGCTAGGCGTTGGACGTTGGAGGTTGCAGGTTGGATGTTGAACGTTCGGCTTTGGCAGCAGGCTTAAAGGCGGTGGCGAAGTACAGGGCGGCTACCAGCAGCGCAAAACTCACCGCGTAGTTCCAGGTGAGTTTTTCCTTCAGCACCAGCCAGGCAAACACCACAAACACGCCGAGCGTGATGCACTCCTGCATGATCTTGAGCTGATAGCCGGTAAAGTCGCCGCTGAGGTACCCGGCGCGGTTGGCCGGCACCATCAAGCAATACTCGAAGAAGGCGATGCCCCATGAAAACAGGATGATCCAGATGAGGCCTTTGCCCTCCAAGAATTTCAGCTTGAGGTGGCCGTACCAGGCCAGGGTCATGAAGATGTTCGAGGCGACAAGCAGGAGGATGGTTTTCATGACGGGATGCGCTACGCAGGCGAATGGGGGAGCAGTAATTAAAAAACGGGAGGTGTGTCGAGCTAGGTCAATGGAGGTTGGAAATCGGGCGCTTTTAGCAGGTAAGCAAGGTTGCCTCGGTGCGCGGACTCTGTCGGTGTGGGCGGATGGATCCTTCGGTTTCCGCGTCGTTACTGCCCACCATTCAGCTTTCGATTACCCCGGTGATTTTGATCACCGGTTTGGGTTCGCTGTTGCTGACCATGACCAATCGCATGGGGCGCATCGTCGACCGCACCCGTATCCTCGCCGGCCAAGCTCGTGCGGCCAGCGCCGGGGAGCGGGATCACGTCGAACATCAATTGCGGATCATGTACCGGCGCGCCCAGATCGTGCGCAGTGCGGTCACGCTGGGCGTATCCAGTATGTTCTGCTCCGGTTTGCTGGTGGTGGCGATTTTTGCGGACGCCCTGCTCGATGCCAATTTGGAGGTGTTTATCCTCGGGCTTTTTATCATGAGCATTGGCCTGCTGCTTGGCACGTTGGGGGCGTTTTTGCGCGATATTTTCCTGTCGCTTAACGCCCTTGGGCTTGAGGTGGAGCGGGCGCTCGACCACCGGCCACTGACCTGAGCGCAAATACCGCCTGAATTCCTTTCGGACTCGATCAATGCAAGTGATGGGTTTCATGCGCTGGGGCGGCTGGCGCCCTGTGGTGCCGTCTGTCAGCACCGGCAGCGCCTCGGGATTTCCCACCAGCAGGTGCTGGGCGATGCGCTCTCTACTCTACAACATTTTACGGCATTGAGGGCACGTTAGCTTCTCTAGTGCAGCCGTGTAATGGCCAAGGCGGCGACGACCGCAGTCTCGACCCGCAGCACGCGGGTGCCGAGGTGGGCCAGGGTAAACCCGGCGGCACGCAGAGCAGCGCGGTCTGCCGGTCCAAACCCGCGCTCCGGCCCAAATGCAAGTGCCTGATGATTATGCGCTTCGATCCCAGCATAACCTGATGGGTTAGGCTTTCCCAGGGGGCTGCTGGCCTCGTAGTTATCGAGGGCAATCCGGGTGGCCGGTTCAAGGGCCGCCAGGGCCGAGGCCAGGGTGTGGCTCCAGGTCACCGTGGGGATGCGGGTGTCGAAGCCTTGGGCAGCGCCGGCCAGGCAGTGCCGGCGCCATTCACCACTCGTCCACAGCGTGCTGCTCGCGTAATTGGGATCGGCGCGTTCCGTCGCGATAAAATGCAGCGCGGTCGCCCCCAGCGTGGTGGCGTCGCGCAGGATGTCCCGGGCCGTTTGTGGGCGCGGCAAACCGATCAGCAGCACCGTCGCCGGCAGCGGCGCGGGGGGCGGGCCCCAGTTAAACGTGAACGTGAGTGAGTCGTTGCCGAGTTCTGCGAGCGTGGCTTTGCCGCAGGGGCCGTTGACCAGGCCAACATCCACACTGTCGCCTTCGCGGCGGCGCAGGACGTCGAGGATGTGTTTGGCCCGCGCATCGGTGCGGGGCAGGGGTGCGGCAAGTTCGGCGGCTTCTAAAAGAACAAGGTTCACAGGTGATAAAATGGGGCGGGGATGTGAAGCAAGTGCCCGCTCGGTCCTAGGGCAAACAGGGAATACGGGGCGGGGGAAATGGGCGATGTGTTTTAGGCGGGCGAGCGCGGTAACGATACCATAGCCAGCGCGTTTGAGTTAAGCGCAGGGCAGCCGCTGGGCCTTGGCCCGGTTTTGTGTTTCTGGCCTGACCAGGAGGTCTGGGTTGCGGGTGGATTCATTGGTTTCGGGCCTGCCTAAAGGGCGACCGGAACGGCCAGCAGGGCAACCCGAGCCTGCTTTTCCACGGGTCCGCGAACAAAACGCCCTTGACTCGCCCCTGTAGGTTTGGGTTTCTGTTCGGCTTACCCATTTCTAATCCGCCATGGCCAACACGAAATCCGCTATCAAAGCCGCCCGTAAATCCGAGCGCCTCACCATCCGCAACAAGGCCGTTAAAACCCGCCTGAAGACCCTCCACAAGAAGTTGGAGAAGGCCGCCGCCGGTACCGACCAGGCCGTCGCCAAGGTCGCCGCCGCCGAGTACGTCTCCGCGATGGACAAGGCCACCAAGTCCGGCGTCGTTCACAAGAACGCCGCCGCCCGCGCCAAGTCCCACACCGCGAAGATCGTTTTCGCCAAGTAAATCCCTTCCGGCGCCCCGCGCCCCAGGTTTTAGTTCCGCCTCCGCCAGCCCTGTGCTGCGGGGGCTTTTTTGTTGGAACGAACTGAGGGCAAACACCCTGAAGGCCACGCGGAGTGGATTCGCGAAGCGTGTGGCCCTGAGCTCACGCTCAAGGATGCCGTAAACCCCAACTTGAGCGCTAACTAATTTTAGTCCGCCCCTCCCGCTTCCCATGAATCTCTATCTCGCCTCGGGTAACGCGCACAAGGTCGCCGAGATGAACGCGCTGGCTCAGGCCAGCGGTCTGCCGGTGACAATCGTCTCGGCCAAGGCCGTGGGCGGCATGCCGCCGGTCGTCGAGGACACCGGCACGTTTGTGGGCAACGCCCGCAAAAAAGCCCTCGCCCTGCACGCGCTTCTGCCGTCCGGCTCCTGGGTTTTGGCCGACGACAGCGGCCTGTGCGTCGACGCGCTGGGTGGAGCGCCGGGGGTGGAATCGGCCTATTACGCAGGCCCGGAAAGCGACGCAGCGGCTAATTTACGCAAACTCGTAACGGTCATGGCTTCGGTGCCGCCCGCGCAACGTGGGGCGCATTTCGTCTGCGTTTTGTTGGTGGCTGGTCCGGACGGCAAGGAGGCGGTGTTTGAAGGGCGCTGCGAGGGTGTTTTGGGTGTAGCACCGCAAGGCGGCACGGGTTTTGGCTACGATCCGCTTTTTTTGCCAATCGGCTACACGCAGAGTTTTGCCCAGTTGGGTGATGCGGTTAAAAACGAGTTAAGTCACCGCGGGCGGGCCTGGACGCAGTTGTCGGCATGGATGAAGGCTTGTTTAGTTAAGTCGCTGGACTGAGGCTATCGGCCATGGCGATCGACCAGCGTCCCCAGTCGTCGGCACCGCGCGAGGACAACGCGTCGGGCTTCGCTGTTCTGCTCACCGGTTTGTTTTTATTATTGGCGGGTCTCAGCGCCAGCAAACACGAGTTGTGGCGCGACGAAATGCAGGCTTGGTTGATCGGGCGCGACATGGCCAGTCCGGTAGCCGTGATCGCGCAGGCCCATTACGAAGGGGCGCCGCCGCTTTGGAATTTAATATTGTGGGGGCTCAACCGCATCTCCCCGGCGCCCGAGCTTATGCAACTGGCGACCTGGTTGCTGGCGGGGCTGACGTTTTATATTGTATGCCGTTGGGCTCCATTCAACCGGTTGCATAAAATACTCCTGCTGGGTAATTACTATCTGCTGTATGAATATGGAACGGTCTGCAGGAACTACCTTCCCGGCATCCTTGCACTGTGTTTGGCGTGTGTATTCCTTCTGCCCAGCAAGCCTCGACCTTGGCTCGGGGCCTTGTGTTTGGTCCTTTCGGGGTTTGCCAGCGCCCATACTTTAATCATCGCCGGCGCGCTTACAGTTGCCTTTTTTGGCCTGCCGATCTTGGGGCGAATTGCTCCGCTTCGGTTGGCTAAGTTCATTGGTGTAGAGCGAGAAACACCTTTAATTAGGCCTGCTTTTTTGTTTGTCGCCACGACTGTGGGGCTTTTGGTGGCGGCAGTTATAGCCCGCCCCCTGCCGGATACCTATTACGCCTCGGCTGCGTTATGGAATACCGATTGGTCGCTGACGCACTTCGCCCGGATCTGTGCCGCATTCGTGGCCTCCTCATTTCCGCTGCCACGGGCTCCAGGATTTTTTTGGATTCCGCCATGGGATGTGCCGTTTCCTGCCTATAGTGAGCAACACGCACGCTTCGCCGCCGTCTTGCTTTGGCTTTTATCGGTTCTGGTTTTCCTTCGATCACCGCGCGCCTTGCTCGCCTATGTGTTCGGGACACTCGGTTTGGCGCTCTTTCTATATACTAAATTCCTTGGGTCTTTCCGGCACACGGGATTACTTTTTTTTGCCTTTTTATTCGCGACCTGGATATTGTTTTCAGCACCGGAAACCCTTGGTTCAGGTCTTTCAAAATGGCGGCAGCGAGTGCCGTCCCTGTTGCTGACCCTTATGTTGGCAGCGCAGGCATTCACGGGTTTGTGGGCGGTGCGGGAGGACTATCTCCGCCCCTTTTCTGGTGGTAAAAATACGGCCGAATGGTTGCGTAGCAATGGTTACGCGGATGCGTTTATCGCCGTTTGCCCGGACTGGGCGGGCGCGCCGCTAGCGGGTTACCTCCAGCGCACGCTATATTATCCGCAGGACAGGCGTGAGGGTAGTTTTACCCGCTGGGTGCGCAGTCGCGATGATTACATCACACATGAGGAATTCTATGCCCGCGCGCTGAACGCCGCCAAGGGCAGGCCTATGGTGATGATTTCGGATCGTAATCTGCCGGAGGATTTTTGTTTGGAGCACGATATTCAAAAACTTGTTTACATAGCCGGCTCACTGACGCCGTTTGAAGAGTATGTGGTTTACTATAAAAAGCCGGATCCGGCAGTGTTGGCCGCCCGTTATAATGAGCCGGTAAAATCGGCAACCGAGTAAAATGAAGGGCGCTATTAATAAAAACGAACTTTGGGTGCCGGCCTTGCTGGTGCTGTTGGCTGCCGCTGTTCGGCTCCTGCTTTTTTCAGGTGTTTATGGCCATGACGATTGGGCCTACCTTTTTTATATTCGAAGCTACACCAACGGCCAAACCCACGAGATTCTTCATTCGCTCTGGGGGCTGCGGTTTCTGATTTGGTTTCCCGTGGCGGTGCTGTTTAAGGTTTTCGGGGTTTCATTTTCGGCGGCGTTTGCGCCTGGTTTTATTTTGGGCCTCACTGCAGTACCCCTGACTTATTTTATTCTGCGTCATCTCCGTATGGGGATAGGTGTCGCGACTCTGGGTTGCCTCTTTTTGATTCTGAGTCCGATCGACTGGCAGGTTTCGACGACGATCCGGGGCGATATTGAAATGTCGTTTTACAGTGGCGCTTTGCTGCTGGCGTTGCTTGGCCTGCGCCAGGCCGTGGGGCGCAATAAATACTACTGGGGCTTGCTGGCGGGTGTCATTTGGGGGTTTTCCGTTTTAAGCAAGGAATGGGGCTATGTCATGGCTTGGGGCATATTCTTCGTCGCCGCGGTTGATTTCATTAAAACACGCCGCTTTCCGTGGGAGTATACGGGGGTTGCGGCTGGCTTCGCGCTGATTCTGTTTATGGATGCGGCTCTTTTAAAGTATCTGACGGGCGATTGGCTGGCCCGCGTTCATACTTCCATTGGGTTTTTCCAGAATCTTGCCGGCGGCGGGGTGAATTTAGACACGTCCACAAGTTATCGCTACCTCGTGGATTTATTTCTTGGGCTGCGCACCGTGCTCACTTCGCCCGAAGACCACGCTCTGCACACGCTTAATTCTTGGTTTGGAACTTTTAATGAAACGCCTTTGCAGGTGAATCATTATCCCTATTTTGGCCCCTACATGTGGATGCCTTTGGTGTCGCTGCCGATCGTTTTATTCAGTCGTGGGCCCGGTCGTGCCATTGGCTGTTATATTCTCGGAATTGTACTGTGGATTCAATTTGGCAGCATGAGTTGGCAGCAGTACCTGCCGTATCATAAAGAGCCGCGATATTTTACCATTATCAGTGTTCCTGCCGCTGTGCTGGTGGCGCTTGCCTGTTCTCGGATTTTTCGCGCTGGGGTGGCGCGCCACTATAAAATCGTGGCCGCCGGTGTGCTCGGTGCCATGAGTATCGTGATGGTGCAGGTGGCGACAACCAATCACCTTACCTATACCAGCGATCGGGATTATATGCCTAGGCTGGTCTCGTGGCTGGAAGAAAATCCGACGGTTCGCCTGTGGAGTCGCGCCTCCATCCAGAATGAATTGGACCTGCGGTTTGGTTATCGGTTTTCCGATCCGGTTCACCGGCACTCCGGCCAATCCGGTTACGGTTCAATAATGGATGCGGCCTTTGGTAATAAGGCGCAGGAGGGCGACTATGTACTGTTGGATATAGGTAGTATCAATCCGGCATCAGAACTTCCCGCGCTTGGCAGCAGGCGGTTGAAGTGGGAGATGCTCATGGCCGGAAAATACTCGGGCGCAGTTTTGCTGCGGGTCCAGGCAAACAGGCCGGAGGCTGACGGGGCTTATTATTTAAGTGATAAAATGCCCATTACGGAAAATCACTCGTTTGCCAGTGTTCGCAGGGACGCCTCCTTTGATGCCTCGCCCATAGTAATCAACGGAAAGCGTTACCGGAGTGGCTTGGGTGTTCATGCGCTTTCGGAAATCGGTTATCCTGTTGATCCGCGTTATACCGTGTTCACCGCGGCGATCGGCGTTGAGGATTCCGCTTCAAATAGTCCTGGAAGCGTGGTTTTTACGGTTTATGCGGATAATACAGTGAAGTACCGCTCGCCCGTTATGCGTTGGGGTTCACCGACGATAAATTTGGAATTAGACCTGTCCGGGGCGGGGCAAATTAAACTTGTGATGGATGACGCCGGCGACGGCATTGCCGCAGATCATGGTGCTTGGGCGGAGGCGAAAATGTCCCCGCCTAAATCCAAAACCCCATAACTTCGCGCTGCTGGGCAACGCGGTTTCGTTCACGCCACAACGGCGTGCCGCCGTGCCCCCCGCCCTGAGCACACGTGAAGTGGCCGTTCGGCTGGCCTCTCACCCATCCGGTGCCGCGCGCCGCCGCAGCCGCGCCTCGGCCCAGTCGGCATGGTCGCTGTGGTCGCCGTCGCCCGCATCGGTTACCACCAATCGCAGGATAGCTCCGCCAGTGGTATCCACGCTGATTTTAGCCGGTGTGTCGCCTACGCGCAGGGTGGGCGACTGGTAAACCTTGCGGTCGTCCACCCAGACCTGGAATTGCACGCTGCCCGCCCCGCCGATCTGCGAATCGTCCACGCCGACATCCGCCTCGAAGCGGTCGTAGTTGCCGCCGAGATTAAACTGCAGGTCGGAAGTGGCGTGGGTTCCCAAGCCGTTGGCATAGCGGTGGCCTTTGAGCGAAAGCGGATCGAGATTGAAGGCCCGGTCGTATTTTAAGGTGCCGTAGGACTGCTGCACGCTGCGGGGTTCCAGCTCGCTGATTCCCACATAGGCGTGGCCGTCGACGGGATCGGCTTTGGCGCGGACTAATTCATGACTCGGCGGGCGCGCCTCATAAATGGTGTAGGCCGCGTTGCGACTGGGTTGATCAAAAATGAGCCGGTGGTGGCGGGCGAAGGCGGCGCGGTTGATCCGGTAAAGTCCGTTTTCCTCGGGGCCGATCATCACATGGGTAACGCGCGCCGAGGTGATTAAAAACGGGTCGGCTTCACGATAAGCGCGAGCCACGGTGTCTTCGGTTTGCTGGTCGGCAAAACCGGTTTCACGGGTGTAAGAGCCGTTGATGACGCGCCGGCCGGCAAGGGCCGGAACCAGGTGAACAAAGGAATTGGCGGTGAGAAAAACCGCGTCTTTGTGCGTGTTGATTTTAATCCAGTCGGCGACCATGCGGTCGCTGGCGCTGAACAGCCGCTCCGGCTCACGGCGGTAACGCTGGGCCCATTCGAGGACCGAAGGCACGACCGAACCGAGGCCCAGCAGCGCCATCGCGGTGATTTTAAGCACCCTCGATTTTCCCCATAATTGCGCCAGCCAACGCCCCGCGCACAGGCAGAGCAGCACGTTGAGATAGAGCACGAATTTATTGCTGTCGCCCCAGTTTGGGGTGAAGCGGAAGACATTGATGACGCCAAAATAAAAGCCCGTGATGAACAGCAGGGCGAGCAGGGCGG
>JBIIMH010000012.1:0-12780 GCA_044338095.1 Rariglobus sp.
CTTTTACCACCGCAGCGAAAAGGGCGGCGGCCGCTGGGAAAACCGAAAGCCGTTGCCCGACTCCTGGAACATCAAATACCAGTCGCTCGGCCTCACCTTCCGCATCCACCCCACCTCCTTTAAACACACCGGGCTGTTCCCCGAGCAGGCGGTGAACTGGGAGTGGTTTTCCGCCAAAATCAAAGCCGCACGCGCCACCGGCCGCGAGGTCAACGTGCTCAACTTGTTCGGCTACACCGGCGCTGCCACCTGTGCCGCCGCCAAGGCCGGCGCGAGCGTCACCCACATCGACGCCGCCGAGGGCATGGTTAAATGGTGCAAAGAAAACGCCGCCCTGTGCGGCCTGGCCGACGCGCCCATCCGCTTCATCGCCGACGACTGCCTCAAGTTCGTGCGCCGCGAGCTCAAGCGCGGCAAGCTCTACGACGCGGTCATCATGGACCCGCCCACCTACGGCCGCGGTGCCACCGGCGAGATGTGGAAACTCGAGGAACACCTCTGGCCGCTGCTGCAGGAATGCCGCGCGCTGCTCACCCCCAAGCCCCTGTTTTTGTTGATCAACGCCTACACCGCGCGCCTCTCGCCCACGGTGGTGGTTAACCTGCTCACGGAGCTGATGGCCAATCGCGGCGGCACGATCACCGGTGGCGAAGTCGGCCTGCCCATCAAAGCCGACGGCAAAGTTCTCCCCTGCGGCATCTACGGCCGCTGGGAGGCCTGAGCGTCCCCGCCCACGCCTTCAACGCTCCCCACGCGACACGCCAATCTCGCCCCGCTCATCACCTCGCCTCTACCGCTCCCCTCGCCTCGCACCACCCCGACCACCCCGATGAAAACGTGGTTAACTTCCCTGCTCTTGCTCGCCCCCCTGCTCGCCCCTGCGAACGCCGACGCAGCAGAGCCTGCGGACGCGCCTGCCGCACCTGTAACGTCCGCAGAGCCCGCCGCGCCTGTTCCCATCGAACTGGAGCGCCTGCGCTTCGGCTCCATCTCCCTTTACACTGAGAACGACAAGTACCTCGGCGGCACCGACGAGCACTACACCAACGGCCTGAAGCTTTCATTGCTCTCAACCGACCTGCGCAGCTTCTCCGACGACTCCGTACCCGCCCCGGTGCGCGGGCTTTCCAAACTTTTCGGCAGCTGGGTCGAACCCGATCAGGCCTACAAACTCGGCCTCACCCTCGGCCAAAACCTCTACACCCCGTCGGACACCGCCACGCCTCTCTTTCAGCCCAATGAACGCCCCTATGCCGCCTGGCTCTACATGGGGGTTGCCTTCCACGTCTACCACCCCGCCGCCGAAACCGGCGCGGCCGACCGGCTCGACGTGTTTGAAATCAACGCCGGCGTGGTCGGCCCTCCCGCCTTGGGGCGCGAGGCACAGAACGGTTTCCACGACCTCATCGGGGTTGCCCATGCGGAAGGCTGGGACCACCAAATCGACAGCGAGCCGGGCATGAATTTCGTGTACGAGCGCAAGTACCGCTTCGCCACCCGCAACGCCCGCACCGGTTGGGGCGCGGACGTGATTCCCCACGCCGGCCTGAGTTTGGGCAACGTCTTCACCTACGCCAACGCCGGCTTTGAAGTGCGCGGCGGCTGGTGTCTGCCAGCGGATTTTGGCAGCAACCTGATCCGCCCCTCCGGTGATTCCAACGGCCCGCGCCGTGCCCCGTTTAACATCCTGGTGTTTGCCGCCACCGATGGCCGGGCTGTGGCCCGCGACATCACCCTCGACGGCAACACCTTTAGCGACAGCCCCTCGGTCGACAAAAAACCCTTCGTGGCCGACCTCTATGCCGGCGCCGGCCTCGGCACCACGCACTGGCAGTTAACCTACGCCCAAGCCTTCCGCACCCGCGAATTTCGAGGCCAGGACCACAACTCCGTCTTCGGCTCCTTCAGCCTCACCTTCTTCTACTGAATGAGCTAAGCGCTCCTAGCTCCCAGCCCAAAGCTCCCCCTTTATGTCCCTCGCCGATACCTACTTCACCACCGCCACCTCCATGCTCGCCTCAGCCCGCGAGAAAAACATGCCGGTTATCCGCGCCGTCGCCCCGCTCATCGGGGCCTCCATCGCAGCCGGCGGGGTTTTACACACCTTCGGCAGCGGCCACTCCGAACTGATCGGCCGCGAGATCATCGGCCGCGCCGGCGGTCTGATGCCTGTCACCGGCATGATCGATCCGGGCTACGGGTTTTCTGAAAACGTGGTCGGCTACGGCTCGCGCCTGGCCGAGCGTTACGACAACCACTACCAACTGCTCGCCGGCGAAACCATCGTCGTCATCTCCAACTCGGGCAAAAACGCCTCGCCCATCGAGGTCGCCCTCTACGCCAAAAAGAAGGGCCTGAACGTCATTGCGCTCACCTCGCTGGCCATGAGCACCACCGCGAAAACCGTCCACCCTGGCGCGCAAAATCTCCACGCCATCGCCGACTACACCTTGGACAACCTCGGCGTGACCGGCGACGCCATCACCGAGGTCGCCCCCGGGCGCTTTGCCGGCCCCACCTCGACGCTCATCGGCGCCACCCTGCTCAACCTGCTCACTCTCGAAGTGATCGACTGGCTCCAAACCAACGGCCACGCGCTGCCGCTGGTCACCAGCCAAAACATTCCCGGCGGCATGGAGGCCAACATCGCGCTCGCCAAAACCTACCGCACCCGTCTGAGCAAGTTGATCGGCTAACGCGCACCACCGGAGAAGTTACACAGAGGGCACAAGAGGCGTCACGGAGCGCACGTGTTTCGAATCCCCATCGTCACCCTCTCCGTGAACTCTGTGCCACCTCGTGTGTCCTCTGTGTAACTTCTCCCCTTTAAAAAATGAAAATCGGCGTTGATGGCGGCGGCACCAAGACTGAGCTCATCCTCATCGACGAGAGGGGCGAACTCGTCGAGCGCCACCTCGCAGGCGGCTGCAACCCGAGTATCGCCGGGCCCGAGGCCGCTCGCAAAACCCTCGCCACCGCCCTGTCGCGCATCCGCGCACATCACCCGGTTTCCCACACGCTGCTGTGCATGGCCGGAGCACCCAGCTTCTGGAGCGAAACCGCAGCCACGCTTCAAGCCGACGACAGCTTCGGCAAAGTCGTCGCCTGCGACGATTCCCGCCCCGTGCTCGAGCTGGCCACCGGCGGTAAACCCGGCCTAGTCCTGCACGCCGGCACGGGTTCGTTTGTCGCCGCGCAAGCCCCCGACGGCACCCTGCACTATGCCGGCGGAACCGGCTGGCGCTTTGGCGACCCCGGCAGCGGCTACGACCTGGGCCGCCGCGCGATTTCCAAGGCGATCCTGGAGCTGCAAGGCTGGCAACTCACCACCCGGCTTTCGACCTTGGTGCGCGACCATACCGGACTGGCCACCGCAGCCGAGATCACGCGGTACTTTTACCAACACGCCGAACCCAATAAGCAGATCGCCGCCCTCGCCCCCGCGCTCCTGCGCCTGGCCGCCGAGGGCGATCATGCCGCGCACCAGGTCGTCGCCGAGTCGATCACCGCGCTTTTGCAAATCGCCGAGGACGTCATCACCAAACTGTTTCCGGGCTGGCACCGCGACCTGTTGCACACCGGAGTTACGGGCCCGATCCTCACCCACGCCGCGGTGCGCCCGCTGCTGGGCACGCGCAGCTCGCTGCAACTGCGCACGATCACCGAGCCCCCGATGGAAGGCGTGCGCCGGCTGCTGGTGCGCACCGGTGCGTAGGTGCGCAGGTGCGCTAAACCGGTATTAGGTGATCGAGGTCGTTAACAGCGCCAACCCGCCAAATTAAAGCAGGTTAACAGGTGCGCCGTTTGCTTATTGCGGCAATTAGTGCACGGCATCCGACAAGAAACACAACGGCTTGGCCATTGTGAGGCGATTCAGGGCGAGTAGTTTTTTTTCTCGAAACTGCTCCCGAATGCACGCCCATCCTTATGCCTTCCTAGCCCTGTTTTTGGGGGTCGCGATTGCTTTTCCCCTCGTACTGCTCGGCGTGGCGTGGCTTTGGGCAAGATACTTCCAGCCTGCCAAGCCCGGTCCGCTTAAAAACTCCACCTACGAGTGCGGCCTGGCCGCCAGCGGCGAGACGTGGATCCAGTTCAAGGCCCACTACTACCTCTACGCCATTCTGTTTCTGGTTTTCGAAGTCGAGGTGCTCTTCCTGTTGCCCTGCGCGGTGGCCTTCACCGGCCTGCCCGCCGGCGCGCTCTTCGCCATGTTGGTGTTTATCCTTCTGCTCGCCGAGGGCCTCGTCTGGTTCTGGCACCGCGGTCACCTCGAATGGAAATGAACCCCGCCGACATCAAGCACACGCCTTTCCCCGCCGCAGGCACCATGAGCGATGCCGAGCGCGAGGAGCTTCGCCGTCACGGCATTTTGTTAACCAGCCTTGAGGAGCTCTACAACTGGGGTCGCAGCAATTCCATCTGGCCGATCCAGTTCGGCCTGGCCTGCTGCGCTATCGAGATGATCGCCGCCGCCACCGCGCGCTTCGACATCGCGCGCTTCGGCGCCGAGATTTTCCGTCCCTCGCCGCGCCAGGCCGACCTGATGATCGTATCGGGCACCGTCACCAAAAAGATGGCTCCGCTGGTCGTGCGCCTCTGGAACCAGATGCCCGAGCCCAAATACTGCATCGCCATGGGTGCCTGCGCGATTTCCGGTGGGCCGTTCAAACAGGGTTACAGCGTGCTCAAGGGCATCGACCGTTTTCTGCCCGTCGACATCTACATCCCCGGCTGTCCGCCGCGCCCCGAGGCGCTCCTCAACGGCCTGATCCAGCTCCAGGAGAAGATTAAGGGCGAAAAGCTCACCGGTCCCAACGCCGCCCGCCACGTCCGCGCCGACGTGAACAACGAGCACCCGATTCCTGAATACGGTGCCCACGATCTCGTGCCGTCCAAGAACACCGCCCTCTGGTCGCCTCCCGCGTCCCCGACCGCCTGATATGGAAACCGTTGAACAGATCCGCGACCGCCTTCTTGCCCGTTTCCCATCGGGCTCCGTCAGTGTGGCGCTCAACCCCGGCGCCGCCGCCGAACACGCGCTGTTGCTCGACGCCGCCCACGCCCGCGACATCGCTTTTTTTCTGCGCGACGACCCGGTGTTGCGCCTGGATTATTGCTCCAACGTCACCGGCATCGATTGGCCGGAAAAAGAGATCACCGACACCGTCAAGACCACGGTGGCCGATCCCGCCGGCGGCCCCGCCAAGGTGGTGGAAAGCAAAACCGTGCGCGTCGAGCCGGGTTACCTTGAAGCGGTTTATTTTCTCTACTCCATGGCCCAAAAACACGGGCCGGTGATCGTGCGCCTGCGCACGGCAAACCGCACCGACGCGGTGACCCTGCCGTCGCTCACGCCGGTGTGGCGCTCGTGCGATTTCCAAGAGCGGGAGATTTTTGATCTCTACGGCATCGTTTTCGACGGCCACCCCGACCTGCGCCGCCTGCTGCTTTGGGACGAGTTCGTCGACCACCCGATGCGCAAGGACTACGTCGAACCTGACGACTACGAGTGGGAGCCCACCGCGCACGGCGACGTGCTCGCCCGCGCCCAGGCTCACCAAGCCGCCGTGGCCTCTGCAGCCACCGCCACCGCTTCTTCTCCCGCCGTCGTCACCGCTGACGCAGCCGTGCCCACGCTCAACCCGACGCCTTCCGCCTCATGAACAGCCTCGGCTCTCCCAGCGGCACCGCCTCCGCCGCTTCGCCCTTTGCCCCGATTGCGGGCCCGGTCGTGCGCTCGGTGAACGATCCGTTTCACGGTGATTTGCTGGAAGTCTCGATGGGGCCGCAGCACCCGTCCACCCACGGCGTTTTCCGCATGGTGGCGACCCTCGACGGCGAGTTGATTGTTAAGTTGAAGCCGGTGTTTGGATACCTGCACCGCAACCACGAGAAAATCGCCGAAAACACCAGTTATCTGGCGTCGATGCCTTACACCGACCGCCTCGACTACCTCTGCTCGCTATCGACCAACTGGGCCTACGCCTTCGCGGCCGAAAAACTCCTCGGCCAGCCCGTGCCCGACCGCGCCCAGTACCTGCGCATCATCTTGGCCGAGATGACCCGGCTGGTGAACCACTCGTGTTTGGTCGGCTTTCTTTTTAACGACCTCGGCACCTCGTTCACCCCGCTGCTCTACGCCTTCCGCGAGCGCGAAAAGATCATCGACCTGTTCGAGTCGCTCACCGGCTCGCGCATGATGTGCAACTACCAGCGTTTCGGCGGTTGCCGCGTCGACCCGACGCCCGAGTGGCTCGAAGCCGCCCGCAAACTGGTGGAGAACTTCCCGCGCTTCCTCGACGAGTACGAGCGCATGCTCACCGGTAACGAGATCATGTTGGCCCGCACCCAGGGCATCGGCTGCGTCTCGGCTGCTCAGGCGATCAACGCCGGTCTCACCGGCCCGGTCCTGCGTGCCAGCGGCGTCGATTACGACATCCGCAAGGTTGATGCCTACGGCTTCTATTCTCGCTTCGATTTCCGCGTGCCGCTCGGCGATCACGGCGACACTTACGACCGCTACATGATCCGCATTTTGGAAATGCGTGAGTCGGTCAAAATCCTCGCCCAGGCCTTCCGCGATTTGCCCGCCGGCCCGATCATGGATCCCAAGGCCAAGCAGCGTGGCCACCGCCCCAAAGCCGGCGAAGCCTACGGCCGCATCGAGGGACCCAAGGGCGAAATCGGCTTCCACCTTATCAGCGACGGCAGCCCCAATCCCTATCGTTACCGCGTGCGTCCGCCCTCCCTCATTAACCTCACGTTGCTCGAAGACATGTGCCTCGGGCACACCCTTGCCGACTCCGTGGTGATCCTCGGCAGCATCGACATCGTCCTGGGCGAAGTGGACCGCTAACTCCCAAAAACCATGCTCGGCACCGGCATCCTCAATGGCCTCGCGGTCACCGCCAAAAACTTCCTCGGGAGTTTTTACGACCCCGCGCGCCTCGTCACCGTCGAATACCCCGAGCAGCACATTCCCGTGCCCGAGGCGTATCGGAATTTCCCCTTCCTCGTGAGCGAAAGCGCCGACGATCCCATGGGGACATTGCGCTGCGTCTCCTGCCTGACCTGCGAAAAAGAATGCCCTCCCCAGTGCATTGTGATCGTGCGCAGCAAGGACAAGAAGCCCGACGCCACCGGCAAGGCCCAGTTCTACCCGACTGTTTTTAATATCGATTCCTCGGTGTGCATGAGCTGCCAGATCTGCGTGGAGGTCTGCCCGTTCGACGCGATCAAGATGGACAAGGTCTTTGAGATCACGGCGACCAACCGGTTCACCGAGCTGCTCCTGACCCGCGAGCAGTTGGCCAAGTCCAACGCCTACTACCACCAGATCCATCCGGTGGAGGCCGCGGAGGTCGATGGCCGCCTGGCCGCCGAACGCCTCGCCGCCGAGGAAAAAGCCAAAGCTGCGGCCGCCGCCAAGACCGCTGCCGCCGCAGCTAAACCCGCAGCCCCGGCAGCTCCCGCAGTACCCGCGCCGCAAACTCAACCTCCTCCCGCCACACCATGAGCGCCGCACTCGCCACCGAACCGTTCCTGGAGCGTGCCCCCATCGAGCTGCGCGATGCCGTTGTCCTGCTGCTGCCCGCTCCGGCGCAATGGCTCGGGCATCACCTCATCACGATCCTCGCCGTGGTGCTGGGTTTCAGCCTGTTTTTTGCCTTCACCACCGTCGCCGAACGCAAGCTGCTCGGTCGCCTGCAAAACCGTCTCGGGCCCAACCGCGCCGGCGTACCCAAGTTTTCATTTCTGCCATTTCACCTGCGCCACAAACTCTTCGGCCTGAGCCAGCCGTTTGCCGACGCGATCAAGGCGCTCACCAAGGAGGACATCGTGCCGGCCGCCGCCGATAAACTCCTTCACTTCCTCGCCCCCGTGGTGGTGGTGGCGTTTTCGCTGATGAGCTTCGCGGTGCTGCCCATTGGGCGCCACCTGACCCCCGTCGAACTCGATGCGGCGTTGCTCTATTTCTTTGCTGCCGGTTGCGCCTCCGAACTCGCGATTTTTATGGCCGGTTGGTCCAGCCGTAACAAGTACGCGCTGCTTGCCGCCATGCGCGCCCTAGCCCAGCTGATCAGCTACGAGTTGCCGCTGATTCTCTCGGTGGTGCCGGTCGTGTTGGTGACCGGCACACTCTCCACCGTGGCCATCGTGCAAAGCCAGGGCCTGTGGTCATTCGGTTTGTTGCCGCACTGGTTCGTTTTCACCCCGTGGGGTTTTGCCGGTTTCATCATTTTCCTCATCTCGACTCTGGCGGAAACCAACCGCTCGCCATTCGACTTGCCCGAGGCCGAGAGCGAGCTGGTAGCCGGCCACCTCACCGAATATTCGGGTTTCAAATACGCGCTGTTCTTCATGGCTGAGTATTTCGGCTTGATCGCCCTGAGCGGACTGGGCGTTACCCTCTTTCTCGGCGGATGGCAGGCCCCGGCTCCGTTCCTGGAGTTCATCCCGTCATACCTTTGGTTTATAGGTAAACTGGTCTGCATGCTGGTGTTTTTCATCTGGATTCGCGGCACGCTGCTTCGCTTGCGCATCGACCAGCTCACCCGGCTGTCGTGGCAATTTCTGGTGCCGCTCGCCCTGCTCAACGTCGGCAACGCCGCGTTCTGGTCGCTCACCGCGCATTGGTCGGGTCCGCTTAACTTGGTGCGTTGGGCAATCTCACTCGCGCTCGTGGTGACCCCCTTTCTGCTCCTTGGCCGCACACTCTCCGCCGGCTACGCGCCGCGCACCTACCGTTTCGCGTCATGACCGTCGCCCTTTTCCTCATCGCCGGGCTGCTGCTCGGTTCCGCCGCCGTCGCCCTGCTGCTGCGCAACTTGATCCACAGCGCCCTGCTGCTCGTCGCCAGTTGGGCCGGGGTCGCCGCCTTTTACCTCTGGGCCGGTGCCGAGTTTGTGGCCTTTGCCCAAATCCTCGTTTACGTCAGCGCCATCTCGATGGTGGTGCTGTTTGCGGTACTGCTCACCCGCCAGGGCGCGGAGATTTCCCGGCCGGTCGAAGCAGACTCCCGCTGGCGGGCGTTTTCGGCCATCACAGTGGGCGCCTGCCTCGCCGCCGTGCTCGGCTCGGCGATTCTGTCGACCAAGTTGCCCGTCTCCACTGCGGCCGCGCCCGCGCTTTCGGTAAAAGATATCGGCTTGGAGCTAATGATCCATCATGGTGCCGCCCTGCTCATCGTCGGGATGATCCTGACCGTCGCTCTGATCGGCGCCACCGTGCTGGCCGCTACCGATAAACCTTCAAAAACGGAGGACGCCGCATGAGTTCGCTTCACCTTTGCCTGCTCCTTTCGAGCGCCCTGTTTTGCATCGGCCTCACCTGCGCGCTCGCCCGCAGCAACACCATCCTCGTGCTGCTCGGCATCGAGCTGATGCTCAACGCGGCCAACATCAACTTCATCGCCTTCTGGCGCTTTGGCCCGTCGCCCGCACCGGCCAGCGGCGTGATCTTCGTGCTGTTTTCCATCGCCGTCGCCGCGGCTGAGGCGGCAGTGGGGCTCGCCCTGATCATCGCGGTGTACCGCCACCAGAAGTCTGTCCGCCTCCAAGACGCCACCTGCCTGAAAGGCTGAGCCATGACCCTTACCGCCCAATACCTTTGGCTGATCCCCGCCTTGCCGCTCCTCGTCGCCGCCCTCGGCGCGTTTTCCCGTCACCGGGGCATCGCGCTCGCCGCGATCGTCGCCATGGCCGGCTCCTGCGTGCTGTCATGCCTGGCGCTCGCCGGCGCGTTGCAAAACCCCGCCACCCACGCGGTGTTTAACTTCGCTTGGTTCGACCTCGGCTCCAGCACGCTCCGCCTCGGATTCCTGCTCGATCCGCTCACCGCGCTCATGTGCGTGATGGTCACCTTCGTCGGCACGCTGATATTCACCTTCAGCCTCGGCTACATGAAGGAGGATAAAAACTTCTCCCGTTTCTTCTGTTTCCTGAGCTTTTTCGCCGCCGCCATGCTCGGGCTGCTGATCGCCAACAGCCTGCTGCTGCTCTTCATCTGCTGGGAGTTGGTCGGCCTCGCCTCGTATTTGCTGATCGGATTCTGGTTTAACAAACCCGCCGCCGCCGCTGCCGCCAAAAAAGCCTTCCTCACCACGCGCATCGGCGATCTCGGCCTGCTGCTCGGCCTGCTCTGGCTCTCCGAGGCCGGCGGCTCGCTGCTTTTTTTTGATAACGGCCACGGTGTTCTGGAAACCGCCACCCTCGCCGCGCTCTCCGGTAAAACCCTCGCCTGCTGCGGTCTCGCCCTGTCGACCGCCATTGGGTTGCTCATCTTCTGCGGTGCGGCAGGCAAGTCCGGCCAGTTTCCCCTCC
The DNA here is from genome assembly GCA_044338095.1 of Rariglobus sp. Taxonomy (GTDB): domain Bacteria; phylum Verrucomicrobiota; class Verrucomicrobiia; order Opitutales; family Opitutaceae; genus Rariglobus. The sequence goes on from JBIIMH010000012.1 coordinate 10,323, forward strand.
ACGTGTGGCTGCCCGACGCGATGGAAGGCCCCACTCCCGTTTCCGCACTCATCCACGCCGCCACGATGGTGGCCGCCGGTGTGTTTCTGGTCGCCCGGGTTTATCCGCTGATGTCCGCCGACGCCGTGCTTGCCACCGTGCCGGTGCATGCGCTCACCGTCGTCGCCTTCATCGGCGCGATCACCGCACTGATGGGCGCGCTGATCGCCTGCGCCCAAAACGACATCAAGCGCGTCCTCGCCTTCTCCACCGTTTCCCAACTCGGTTACATGATGCTTGCGCTGGGCGTCGGCTCGTGGACGGCCGCGATTTTCCACCTGCTTACCCACGCCTTTTTTAAGGCGCTGCTGTTCCTCGGCGCCGGCTCGGTCATCCACGCCGCGCACCACGAACAGGACATCCGCCAACTGGGCGGCCTGCGCACGCGGCTGAAAATCACCTTCGCCACCTTCGCCGTCGGCATGATGGCACTCTCCGGCGTGCCCTTCCTGTTCTCCGGTTTCTGGAGCAAGGAAGGCATCCTCCATGCCGCCCACGGCTGGCACGTTTCCCACCTGCCGCTCTACGCCGCGCTCGCCGCGGTGGTGCTGACCGCGTTCTACATGACCCGCCTCATCGCCGAAACGTTCTTTGGCAAACCCCGTTCACACGCCGCCGACCACGCCCACGAAAACTCCGCTGTTATGACCGTGCCGCTCATCCTGCTCGCGGTGTGCGCCGTGCTGCTGGGTTTCCTCGGCACGCCCGCGTATCCCTGGCTTCAGGCCACCCTCGCTGGCGAAACGGTGCACGCCGACTTCAACCACCTGCTCGAAGGCGGCGGCTTGATGGTTATTTCCATCGGCCTGGTCGGTTCCGGCCTCGGCCTCGGCTGGTGGCTTTACGGAAAAAAACTGCGGCAAACCGCCGAGGCCCACGACCCGCTCACCACCGCCGCTCCGTCGGTCATGGCCGCCCTGGCCAACCGCCTCGGCTTCGACGAACTTTACGCGGCCACCGTCGGTCGGTTAAACGATCTGCTCGCCGCCTTTGCCCACAATCTCGACCGCTACGTGATCGGCGGACTGGTTAACTTCCTCGCTCAGCTCGGGCTGTTTTCGGGTTCGGTTAACCGCCAGTTTGATGAGGACAACCTCAACGGCGGCTTCGATGCCGCGAGCGACGGCATCCGCGGAACCGGGCGGGTTTACGCAAAAGCGCAAACCGGCGAGGCCCACGGCTACCTGCGCGTCATCGCGGTGGCCTTCATCGTTCTGGTCCTCGTGTTGTCACTATCGCTGGGAGGTGCGCGATGAATTGCCTGCTCACCACGATCATTTTCACGCCGTGGTTCGGCGCGCTCCTGCTGGCGTGCAACCCGCGCCTCAGTCCACGTTTCAGCCGAGCCCTCGCGCTCGGTTTCAGCCTTACGACGCTCGGTCTTGCTGCGGTCGCGTCGATCGTTTTTCAACCGTCAGCTTCCGGTTACCAACTCGTCGAGCAACACGCTTGGATCGCCTGGCTCAACGTCAGCTACCACCTCGGGCTCGACGGCATGAGCCTGTCGTTGGTTGCGCTCACCGGCCTGATCGCGCCGAGCGCGCTGCTGGCCTCGTGGAAAATCGACCGCGACCCGCGCCTGTTCGGCCTGTTTTTCCTCTTACTCCAAGGCGCGGCCCTCGGCGTATTTCTCGCCCTCGATTTCTTCCACTGGTTCCTCTTTTGGGAATTGAGTCTGGTGCCGGCGTTTTTCCTCATAAAACTCTGGGGCGGCCCCGGAGCCTCGCGGGCGGCTTACCAATTTGTGGTCTACACGATCAGCGGCAGCGCCTTCATGCTGCTGGCCTTCGCCGCGCTGTTTGCGAAAACCGGCACCTTTGACTTCGTCACGCTGGCCGCACTCGCCAAAAGCGGCGTGCTCACCGCCCAGCTTGGGCAGTCGGCGGGCATCGCGATATTCCTCGGCGTGCTGCTCGGCCTCGCGGTTAAAGTACCGCTGTTCCCCTTCCACACCTGGCTGCCCTCGGCCTACTCCGAGGCACCCACCGGCGCCTCGATGTTCCTCACCGGCATCATGTCGAAGATGGGCGTTTACGGTTTCTTGCGCATCCTCTGGCCGATTTTCCCCGAGCAGTTGCAAGCCGCCGCGCCCGTGCTCACCGCCCTCGCGCTGGCCGGTGTGGTCCTCGGTGCCTTCGCCGCCATGGCGCAGACCGACCTCAAACGCATGGTCGCGTATTCTTCGATCAACCACGTGAGTTACTGCCTTCTGGCGCTCTTCGCCGTCGCCGGTGCCGACCTCTACACCTCGCACACCGAGGCGGCCCAGGCCGCTCTCAGTGGAGCGCTGTTGCAGATGGTTAACCACGGCCTGTCCGCCTCGGCGCTGTTCTTCTGCGTCGGCATTCTGGAAAACCGCTCCGGCGGTCGGCGCGGGATTAACGATTTCGGCGGCGTGCGTACGTCCGCCCCGATTTTC